>DMEM01000175.1 GCA_003450915.1 Alphaproteobacteria bacterium | reverse complement strand
AAAACATTTAGGAAGTGTGGCAGAGTGGTCGAATGCAACGGTCTTGAAAACCGTCAGGCGTGAGAGCGTCTCGTGGGTTCGAATCCCACCACTTCCTCCATTTAAAGAAAACACCCTTCTGGGTGTTTTTCTTTTTGTTTAATAATCTATTTTTTACAATAACTATTGACAAAATAATTCTATGGTGATATATATATTCTTGCATTCACAATAATGACGAAAACATTTAGGAAGTGTGGCAGAGTGGTCGAATGCAACGGTCTTGAAAACCGTCAGGCGTGAGAGCGTCTCGTGGGTTCGAATCCCACCACTTCCTCCATAAAAGATAAACACCCTTTTGGGGTGTTTTTTTCTTACCATTCAATAAAACTCTTTTATTATCTCTGTCAAGTAACTGATTTTTACTAGATATTAAAATTAATCACAAAATAATTAATGTTTTTTACTATTTCGCACTTGCAACATAACAAAAGAATAACTATACTCTTCTAGTATTTATAAAAAGCTGAATACAAAATTAATATATAAAATAATATAACAGTAAATTATGGAGATAAACATATGATGCAAGGCTCATTAAGCTATCGTAGTAATACTGAAAATAACAATAATAAAAAGCTTAGTGTTTTACAGCAAAACAATAAAGAGTTATACGGTTTGGCCTTAGGCTTTACAAAACGCAGATGTTCAAATAACAAACGCTACAATGAAATAGTAAGTGCGACTATTATTAAAAGAAGTAAGCATGCAGAACCAAGCGTAAAAACCTATTCTTAAAAATTTTCAAACAGTCTTTACCCAAAAGGCTGTTTTTTATTTATTAATTCTTGATTATTAATTACATTATACATATAATGCATATACATTTTTGTTAAATTTGCACACATAAAGGTACATAATATGTCAAAATCTGGAGAGCTTTACTTCGCCTTCTTTGGTACAAGCATTACTGAACATTTGGAGGCCTATTCAGAAGAAACTGATCGTCAATTCAAACACCTTGATATTGGGTCGAAAATTACTATTGATGAATACATGACTGCAGGATATGTAAAAAAAGTAGAAGCATTACTAAAAATCTATTACCCAAAGTGTGAAATTATCGTTCATAATTTTGGCTACAGTGGTGGCAACACTCGTGATATTTTAGATAAGGCTATTACAACTTTAAAAGATAGTGATACGCTCTACGACTATTGCTTTCTTGAAGCAGGCCTTAATGATGTTGCCAGACGAATTGACCGTCCTAAAGACGCTGTATATGAAGAAGAGTATGCCGAAAACTATGCAAAAATTCTAAAAGAGTTAAAAAATAAAAGTTACAAAACGGTATGCATGACCTCAACTCCGTTTGAAACAAATGAAAACTCTCTAGATTTAGCTCTAGATTCTTATAATAAAGTAGTAAAAGAAATAGCTAAAAATTTAGGTATTGACTGCATCGACATGAATACTCGGTTTAAAGAGTTAAAAGATAGCGTTGAGCTATATGATGATGGGCGTCATCTAAATGATGTTGGAGATACTCTAATGGCTAAAGTAATTTCAGAGTTCCTAATCAACGGCTCATAATTTTTATAAATCGAGCAAAATAACGAATAAAAGCCAGTAGATTACTCTACTGGCTTTTTTATTATCGAAACTATTGTTTTTTGTGTTATTAAGCAGCTTTTCGTTTGCAATCAATATAATCCAACTCTTCCATAATTTCTGAGTTTCGGTTGATTGCTATGCTATGAACTTCATACTTAAATTCGCAAACTTCACGAAACTGCTTAAATTGAGAAGATGAATCAACACTTGAAAACACAACAGCAATAGAATTATCAACTGCAACAAGTAATGCTCCAGTGTTAAAAATTACAGAAGCCTGATCCGTCAATGATCGCATCGAGGTAGCAATATCAGAACAATCATTCAAGTCAAAGTAAAAAACAGCTGCATGTGCTTTTTCATTGTCTTTTACTGAATTCTGAATTTTAGCCGAAAGTTTTTTAAAACGTGTTTCATTTAGCCTGGCTTTGAGATCTCTCATAGTAGCCTCCACCTATTTAAAGGTTATTGAAATAAAAAAATAACTTGTTATATTTAATTATAAGATTATTTTTATAATTATTCAAGATCAATTATATCATTTTTTAATTTATTTACTAAAAAAAGTATATATGCTAAAATATTTGTAATTTTAATAATAGCAACCAAGGTTTAAATAATGCATAAACAATTAAATAAAGGCGCGATGTTCGGACTTGATGCAAGAATTGCTCTTGCGATTTTTGGAGCCCTATCGGTAATTTCAGGAGCTGCATTATATTCAGCAATTAAACAAGCAAAAGTTACTCAAGTAAATCAAACATTACAATAAATTATTAAAGCATCTGAGGCGTATTACTTAGATAATGGAAAACCTCTAGATAATTATTCTGTTCATGAAACATACACGTCTGACCTTGTACACAACGGCAGACAAAATCTTACAACATGGAAAGGTCCTTATATTACAGGAACAAGAGTTGATGATGATGCTTTTACTCACCCTAATCTTGGACCCGGAGATACTCTTGTAGAAATTGACCTAATGAGACAAGATGAAACAGCTATAAGAACTTGTGTAGCAACAGATACAGACTGTTATGAATTTATTGAAATCCAATGTAAAACATCTAGAAATGATTATGAATGGTGTGAAAACATATTCCCTGATCTAGATGAATTTATTGATGGAGGAGATGGTAAACTAAAAGGCACAGTCAGAGCCATCGAAAATACAGGAGTAACCTACTATATTTATTATAAAGGTATTCAAAGAAATAAAAATAATATCTAATATCACAAATTAAAGAAGCCCCGCTAGTGCGGGGCTTCTCTTCTTATTCTATTACTTAATAATGATTTTATAGCAAAGGTCTTGCTTATCACCTTGTGGGCTAATGTATAAGTCCATTTCCTTAATTTTTATTTTTTTGATTAGCCTTTCATTAAGGTTAACAGTGTAACGAATACTAATTTCAATTGATTTACCGTCGTGCGATTTAATTTTCAAAGTATTTACATCAATAAGCTCCATATCAATAGCACTTATTGCATTTATAATTACCTGATTACCATCGAGCTGGGCACAGTTAAGAGTGAAACAACTTGATGATGCTTGCACCTTTAAATCACATCCATCAGGTGATGAAGTCCGCTTTACCTTTACACAAAGATTTTTATATTTACCACTTTCTGAAACTTCATAGTGCTCCACCAATTCTTCAGGGAATACATTCTTAGCCCTATCTAGCAAATTTTCATCATCTTTCTCAATATTTGCTAACTCTTGTTTAATTATTGTAGATACCATAACTGCCTCTCTTCTGCTATATAAGTGCTACACGGGGAAATTGTAAAATTCAGTATGTACATTGTAATCATTATTTAATATAAGTCAAGTTTTTTATTATTTTACTGAAATTTAACAATTTTTTTATACACCTTAGTATATATAGATATTTTATGGATATTAGCGTTAAAAAAACAGCTTAAAAAACTTTTGACATGTCAGACAAAATTAAAACATAGATGCAACCAAAGCCAAAATTCTTAGAAAAGATCAAGAAAAATGGTAAAAATCAACTGAAAAACTTACTCACAAAATCTGTGGATAACTCTGTTAATAAATTGTGTAAGAAAGATTAAAGTATAAGAAAATCAAGGGGTTTAGCAGAATGCTCATTTTTTAATCTCTCTAAAAATAAATTATATTTATCAAATACTTAGCGAAAACAGTGTGTTTTTTAGCACACGCTATGTTTTTAATATCATCATATAGCTTATTTGATGTGTGGATAGCCATAGTCACTATTTTTCAGCCTAAAGGATAATCCTCTTATTTTCTGGTGTCAGGTGTCTTAACTAATAACCATATTCACAGTATGGCAATACTTTGTTTTTTCTGAGTAATGTTTACGTTTATATAAAGATTCCCCCCAGTACTGTACGTATTGGAGGGGTATATGCTACTTATTTATATAAACTATTTACATATCCAAAACAAAAGTTATATGTTTATCATCTGATAGATCTTCTCTATATTTATAACCTTCAGAATCAAAATTTTTAAGAGACTCTACGTCTTCTATTCTATTCTTGATAATATAGTCTGCCATTAGCCCTCTAGCTCTTTTTGCCATCAGCCCTATTGTCTTTATTTGACCGTTTTTATTCTGTTTCATATTTACATTAACTAGATTTGCATTTAACTCTTTTGTATTTATTGATTTAAAATATTCATTTGATGCCAGATTAATAATTGTACCATTTGAATTTTCTTCATTAATTTTATGAACAGTTCTATCTTTCCAGAAAGCGTACAAGTCTTTACCATTATTATTAGCAACTTTTTTACCCATTTCTAAACGGTATGGCTGGATTAAATCTAAAGGACGAACATAGCCATAAAGACCAGAAAGAATTCGTATACGCTGCTGAGCAAACTCTAAATCACTATCTGAATAACCATCTACATCCATTTTATCATAAACATCACCTTTAAACAGATATAAAGCTTGCTTTGCTTTTTTATCTAAAGAGAAGTCTTTTTCAAACTCTTGGAAACGTTTATAGTTAACTTCTGTTAAATTATCAGAAAGTGACATTAAGTCTTGAATATCTTGTTTTGAGTAGCCTTTCATGATAGCTGCTAACTCTAAAGCCTCATCTTTAAAGACTAACTGACTTGCTTTTGAAATTTTTGTTTTGCTTTCATCTAATTTTTTAGATGGCGATAGTAATACTGTTAGCATTTTAGATTTCTCCTCGTCTATCATGCCGGACTTGTTCCGGCATCTCGGCATTAATATTATAAACTTATAAACATAAGTTATAAATTTTTGTTTATGGTGCTTTACTTTTACATCGGGGATACCTGCTCGGTGGCCAGTATGACACTTATTTATAATACCCTCTACAAACCTTAATTGCAATAGCAACAGACTAATATTTGCCTACTTTTTAGACACTTAAAATAATCAAAGAAAAATTTATAAAATAGTATATAATAAAGTAATTAACTAATATTTCCGTTTTATAAAAAATAACAGCACTAATGCGAAAAGAGGCAACGCAGCCTTTAATCGCTGCGTTTGGGGAACAATGTCCAAAGAAGAGCTTGCTAAAGCTATGGAGCTTTACAAAGCAGCACAAAAAAAATACCCAAACAGGTATTTTAAAATAAAAGAGTTCCGTGTGCACAGTGTAAAATACACTGTTCACACGACTCTAGGTTAAACGAACAAAAGCAGGCTGCTATTTAGCCTGCTTTTTATTTTTGAATAAAACACTAACGTCAGATTCTCTAATTCTACACCCCTAACATAAAATAAAAACAAACTTTTAGCTCCTTTTTCAAAAACAATCCTAAAAAATTCTATCATTAAGGATAGTCAGATATGAAATACTTTGTATTAGTGTTAACTTTTCTAATTCTAATGGGATCTGTTGTAAAAGACTTAATTCCTAAAGAATACATTTCAAAAGTACAAACAGAGCTTTACGAAAGCATCCCCAAAGAGCATATGACTTCTATTTTACACACTTTTAAAGTCTTACAGCTAAAAGAATACAATAAAACAATAAATAATGTAGTAACAGCTGAACTTTTAAATAACCAAAAAGTTTCCTCATATGAAGTTGCTCTAGAAAATGGTGACTTTTGTCGCTTTCATAAATCTATTTCTGCAAATGGATCTGCTGAGTTTTCCCCCTGCTATATTTTTCAATTTGCAGATGGTACTACGCACTGTAAGCCACATGGACCTGAATATATTAACATTATAGACTGTAAAAATAACTACAAAGGTAAGAAAGCTCGTCTTAGTAAAACAGACCTTGAGTTTTTAAGTCATTCAAACTAACGAATTATTTTTAAGGAATGCAAAAGCGTTCCTTTTTTTCTTTTTATACAATAGAGTGTCAGGCATTTTTTTATGTTTTACAAGATAAAATAGTACTTAACTTCTCGTTTCAAGAAGCCACTAATGGCTTACACTCTGAACGAGATCCCTAACAAATTAAAGGAACTTCCCATGAGAACTACAACTCTTTTTATCTTTCTTGTTTCACTAGTAACTTCTTCAATGGCACTAACCAAACACTTTTTCTTTACTGAGGAAGCGCCAACAGAGGTTACGCTAACAACCCATGCACAGGTTGTTATAAAAGACCAAGAGCATTTCACCATTTGTTTTAAAAACGACTTCTCGATGACCCTTTGTAAGCCCGTACTGAATGAAAATCTAAAAGAAGAACTTGCCAGCTTTGGTGAACAAGTTGCTTTTAAAAATTTTAAGAGTTTAACTCATGCTGAAGGTATTTATAAGTTTGAAAAAATTGTACCTATTGCTCAGGATCCAGATTTCGCAGCTGGCTATGAATGTAGCAAAAACTGCAGCTAAACGATTTTGAAAGGAGCTTATTCAGCTCCCTTTCTTTTTTATTGCATTAAGGTGTCTATAACTTTTTCTTTTTCTAGAAATATTCCACTACTATCTATTAAATTAATAGCCTTATCTGCTGTTGCTTTTAATTCAGGATCTGATATTTCTTGCTGTTTTAAATAATCATAGGATTGTTTTAATAACTGCTTTTGTTCATCAGTAATATCTACAATAGAGCCACCATCAAAAAACTGTTCGATTGAGGTTACCGCTGCCTTAATTTTCATTTCATTTTCTGTTGGCATTGTTATGGTTTCTGCTTTTTCATCTGATGAAAATGGATTTAAGTCACTCCAGCTAAAAGCACTTGCTGTTGCTGAAATTAACAAAATACCAAAAGTTAATATATATTTATTCATGTATTTATCCCCTATTATATTTTTATTACTATCATTTATACATACAAACAAAAAAAGAGCTATTGCCAGCCCTTTTCTATTGCTTTAAATGTCAGGCATTTTTTTATGCTACCTATGATAAAATAGTATCTTAAAAAACTTATGTTTCTCGTTTATGACAAGCCATACTGGCTTATACTCTGAACGAGAATTCTATATTCTAAAAGGAATTATCATGAAAAGGCTACTTGCTATCATCGCCGTTGTTATTTCACTTGCTGCTGTTGCAGCACTTACAATGAATAATGAGCCTGAAATGGTGGAAAAGGAGGTTGAATATGCTATTATTCTAATCCCTTCTTCTGACGACGCGACAAAAGTTATTGGGGGCACTAGAAATGAAACTGTCTTTGCTCCCATTGAGAAAGTCTATCAATGGGAAAAAGACCGCCTTGAAAGAGCGTCTTTCAAAGGAGAGATCTCTGATTTAACTCCATTTGATAAGCTTGATCAGGAAGCGTATATTGTGCGTGTTAAAGGCACAATTGAATATGCTCCATTCACCGGCCGAATCTCTGACGGGATTGTCGGTGCTGTACGATAAAAAAAGAGCCGCAATTGCGGCTCTTTTTCATTTGTATAATATGTAATATTTATCTTAAATAACTTGCGACAACTTTTGCAGCTTTTACGCTTGCAGATTGCTCTTTAATAGCCATCTTCTCTCTAACAACTTTAAGCTCTTCTAAAACTTTTTGACGCTGTTTTGTTTCTTTTAATAATGGAGATATATGACGCGTTAATGCCTTAGCTGTGCATTCGTCTTGAATAAATTCTTTTGCTACTTTTTTATCTGCAACAATATTTACTGGAGATATATATTTTACTTTAACCAGTAATTTTGCCAGTTTATAAGTAAACTCATTCATTTTATAACAAACAACCATCGGAATACCTAGCATTGCCAGCTCTAAGTTTGCAGTACCAGAGCAAGTTATTGCAGCATCACATTGTTGTAGCTTTTTAAATTTATTAGCTCCAGAGATATATTCAACCTCGCTAAAGTATCTGTCAAAGTTTTCTCTATCAAAACCTTCAGCTACTGGTAAAACAATTTTAATCCCTCTAAAACGCTGTTTTAACATAACAACTGTTTGACCTAAAACTGGTAATAAATGATTAAGCTCATTTTTTCTACTACCAGGTAAAATCGCTACTCTTAGGTTTTTATTTAAAGATTTTTTAGCTAAACGAGGCATTAAATCTGTAAAACGCTCAACAATTGGATGTCCAACATAAGTACATTTAAGCTTAGTTTGAGCATAAAACTTTTCTTCAAACGGGAATAATGCTAAAACGTGATCTAGGAATTTTTCCATTTTAAATACACGTTTTTGTCTCCAAGCCCAAACTTGCGGGCTTACATAATGAACACATGGAATTCCAAGTTCTTTTTTTACCTGCTTAGCAACTTTAAATGAGAATTCAGCACCATCAATTGTTACTAACATATCAGCTTTTTTCTCTTTAGCTGTTGCAACTGTATCTTTAATACGTTTGAAAATAACTTTTAAATGTGGAATAACTTCAAATAAGCCCATAACCGCAATATCAGCCATTGGAAAAATAGTTTTTAAACCTGCATTTTCCATAGCCGAACCACCTACTCCTATAAACTCAAGATCATAATCTTTAAGTTCATCTTTTAGTGATTCAATTAAGTTTGCAC
>DMEM01000045.1 GCA_003450915.1 Alphaproteobacteria bacterium | reverse complement strand
ATAAGATAAATCTAAAAGCTCTATATTGTTTACTATATAAGCTTTAATATCTACTATAGAAGTAAAGTCAAATATAGTACTCATTAGAAAAAACGACAGTAACAATGTAAGAATTATTATACCTTTAAAGCTTAAAGTTAGAAATCTAAAAACTGTAACTATATGACCTAATAAAGAAGCATTTGTGAATGACTTAGAATACTTATTAAATAGATTGTAATCATCAAAGCTATAACAGTCGCTATCCAATACTTTTTTTGAAATTTGAGAAATAATATGCTCTTTTAGTGACTCCTTATCACTAAACCTCCAAGCTTCAATTCTTATTAAGTTGTCATTTTTATTAAATTTTTCATACCAGGCACCAGAGTTAGACAAGTCTTTAGAAAGCCCATTCAATAGCCTCTCTATAAATGCAGATTTACCAGTTCCCCAACCTCCTTCAATACCAATAACATAGTTCTTTCTGGGATTATCTGCTTTTTCATTCTTCATAGTCTTATATTCAACAGAAAAGAACTCTTCTTTTATTTTAGAAACATGAGGACCTACCTGTGTATAATATGATTTATCTGAACCATCCTCACCAACCATAAGCTCCTTATCATTATGGTCATATAACTCTATAGTCTCTTTTTCTTTCTCTCTTTTAAACCAATCAAAAGTCTTCATTTTGTGTCTTACTATATTAATATCGGGTGGTATTTTCCACTATATTAATACAAAAGATATAAGATTGCAATTATTTGGTTTAATTTATACTTTACATTTTAATCTTAATGTCATATATTACTAATATTAGGTCGCTTGAGATAAGCTTAAGCGAAAAACATGACAAAAACATGACAGATTTAGTTAAAAATCACCTTAATGAAGAACTAAAAACCCCAGGAAACCCGTAGCTCAGCTGGATAGAGCACTAGACTACGAATCTAGGGGTCAGGGGTTCGACTCCTCTCGGGTGCACCATAATAAAGTCCTTGTCAAACAAGGACTTTTTCTTTATATTTAAGATGAAGACCTCTGATAATAAATCAGAGGTCTTCGGAAGCTTAAGCGACAAACGCTAGCTTTTCGTTATTAGATGGTTTCAGACTCTCAATCAGCACTTCTGGAATGTCAATACCATACTCTTGACACTTCATTTGAAGCATTGCCATAAAAGAATCTAGTGAAACGTCAGATTCTGAATCGGAGATTTCAAACTTGCAAGACCAATTGGGTCCATCATCCTCTTCAAAAGCGCTAAGATTAGCCACCGATAGCATAACATCGGCAAGAGCCTCCTGTTCTGTGCACCGAGTGTTATCCCGGTTTTCACAACACTCATCATAGTGTGGTTGAGTACCACAAGTCTTACAGCACCCATCATCAGAAGAAGTATCAAAAACAATTTTAAAGTTTTTTCTATCTTCATCGTAAACATATGAAGTTGTTCGAGCATCGCCTCCAACTTCATTTGGTAGCCAATGCTTGTAATTAAACATATCACATTTTTCGATTTTTTTTAAAAAGGTCATAAAAGCCTCCTTCAAGGCAAGTAATAAAGATACTATTTATATAATAGCACCCAATAAAAAAAGCAAGGTGATAATGTTTTTTTAGAGATATTCGATATCATCAGGCTTTATAAGCTTTGAGGCTATTAAATCAATATTTTTAGGTAAACCATATAAAATTTCACCCTTAATTCTAGCTATTTTAAAATCTTTTTTATGATTATTAGTTTCAATACTAAAAAGAATCCAAGAATCATTCTTTAGCGATATAAGATGCTTTTCAGCAAGCACCACGTCTTTTTCAACGCCATAGACACCTTCTATAAGACCAATATCTAATAAATCTTTACTAACATCAACAACTCTAGCATGAGAATAGTTAAGGCAAACCGATCTTATATTAGAATCTACTAGTAAAAGAGACCTTGACTTATCATTATGATTTCTTTCTTCTAAGATACAAGGTAATCCATTTATTAACCCTATATCTGCACGCTTAATTCGCCACTTTGGAATATCCTCTTCAACCCGTCTTACAATATTTTCAGCTTTTTCAGTCTCTCGATCAATTTTTAAAGAAACAGGTACGTACTTAATATCATTTTTATCAGGATCTCTAGATCCCCCCAATTTAATATTAGGACCATTAAGATCTTTTAACACTTCTATTCCATCTAGCAGCAAACCATCATTTAATAAAAAAGTATAACACTTCATATTATCACTTAAACGTTAGTTAAAGGTTGCTATTTTATATAGATAGGCATTACCCTAGTTTACATAACAAAACTCCTCTAACTAATTACAGTCAGAGGAGTTTTTATTAATAAAGCTTTGATAGCATTATTTCATCGTAAAATTTATTATTCATATAAACAGATTTTCTCTTTAGACCTTCTTGTTCAAAACCATTTTTCATATAGAAGTTATACGCTGGTATATTTTCTGAAAATACTGTTATTTCTACTCGAGCAAATCCTTTTTCTTTAATCCACTGCTCAGCTTGGTCAAAAAGTTGCTGGGCAACACCTTGTCTGTGATACTCTTTAAAAACACCAAGCCCAAAATTTGTTTGTTTAGATCTTTTTGAAACTAAATACTCTCCAAGCCAAATAGAGCCAACTACTTTATCGCCGTCAAGAGCTACAATAATATTACCCAAATTATCACTTTCCATTTGCCCTATTGTTTTTTGGTAAAATTCTACAGGCCTTTTTTCAGCCTCTCTTTGTGAAAACAATAAATAATTTGTCTGAGCATGAATCTGAATTTGAAATTCATGATAATTATCAGCATCTGAAATTTTTATAGGTCTAATTTCCATTATTAACCTCTTTAAAGAAATAAAAGCCATCGAAGTGATGGCTTAATTATTAATTAATTTGAATTTTTTGTAAAGATTTTTCTGTTATTTTTTTTAGGCCTTTTTTGCTTAGCTTATTTAAAGCAATTCCAACTATTGCATCACGAATTGAAAGCTTGTGAGTTTCAGTTTCTTGCTCTTGTTCATCAAGTATAGCAACTTCAACATCTTCAATATGATAAAAACCATTGAACATTTTATCTTCTGTGGCACTATAGCGTAGCTCAAAGCTTTTTTTACCGCTTTGAATTAAAGATTCTACCTCCTGAATGTGGTTAAATTCTGATAACGTGCCTGTGTGTGTAAGATTTTTGCCCATGGGTCTTTTCTCCGTGTTAACTTTTCATAATTTTCTAATAAAATTCCTAATAATTTTAATAATTTAGT
>DMEM01000055.1 GCA_003450915.1 Alphaproteobacteria bacterium | reverse complement strand
AGAAAATGGTAAATATTACTCTGCCAGATGGCTCAGTAAAATCGTTTGATGCTGCTGTAAGCGGCTTTGATGTTGCAATGTCAATTAGTGAGAACTTAGCGCGCGCGACGTACGCTATGAAGTTAAATGGAACACAAACAGATCTACATACTACCATTACCACAGATTCAACGGTAGAATTGATTACAAAAAACTCTGAAGAGGGTTTAGAAATTATGCGTCACACAGTGGCAGCTCAAGTATTAGCTAAAGCTATTAAAAACTTATACCCATCTGCTAAGTTAGTAATTGGTCCTACAATTGATCGTGGTTTTTACTATGATATTGATATGGAAGAGAAAATTTCAACAGAAGATTTTGCAAAAATTGAAGCTGAAATGAAAAAGGTTGTTAAAGAAAAAACAAAAATTAGAGTTAAGCAAGTTTCAAGACAAGATGCAATTGCTGTTTTTGAAGAAAGAAATGAAGATCATAAAGTTGAAATTCTAAAAAATGCAGATGCTTCACAAGAATTATTTAATCTTTACTATCAAGGTGAAGATGATGATGCTTTTGTTGATTTATGCCGTGGTCCTCACTTACCAGATTTAGGTAAAGTTGGTGTGTTTAAGTTAACAGCAGTTTCAGGTGCTTATTTAGGTGGTGATAGCCAAAATAAACAACTACAAAGAGTTTATGGTACTGCATTTTTAGATAAAAAAGCAATGCAAGCATACCTAACAATGATGGAAGAAGCTGAAAAGCGTGATCACCGTAAAATTTCAAAAGCTATGGATCTATTACACTTTGAGCCTGAATATGCTCCAGGTGCAGTTTTCTGGCATGATAAAGGTTATAAAATGTATCGTGCTTTAATTGAATATATGAGATCTAGACAAGAAGAAAACGGCTACGAAGAAATCTCAACTCCTGCTGTTATGAACAGAGTTCTATGGGAAACTTCAGGTCACTGGCAAAAGTATGGTGAGCACAATTACTCAGGACAAACTGAAGATGGTAAAACATTCTGTATTAAGCCAATGAACTGCCCAGGTGGTATTCTAGTATTCGGTCAAGGTATTAAATCTTATAAAGATCTACCTTTAAGAATTGCTGAGTTTGGTAAAGTTCATCGTTATGAGGCGAGTGGTGCATTATCTGGTTTAATGCGTGTACGTGAGTTTACTCAAGATGATGCTCATATTTATTGCACTCCAGATCAAATGGAAGCTGAATGTATTTCAACACTTAAATTAGTTCTTGATATTTACAAAGAATTTGGTTTTGGTGATGTTAAGATTTATCTATCAACTCGTCCTGAAGAGCGTATTGGTTCAGATGATATTTGGGATCTATGCGAAAAATCTTTAGCTACAGCTTTAGAAAACAACGGTTACGAGTTTGAATTCCAAGAAGGAGAAGGTGCATTCTACGGTCCTAAGCTTGAGTTTATCTTAACAGATGCAATCGGTCGTGAATGGCAATGTGGTACAATTCAGGTTGATATGTTCTTACCAGAGCGTTTTGATGTTTCATATATTGATGATAATAATGAAAAACAGCGTCCTGTAATGTTACACAGAGCTTTATTTGGTTCTATTGAGCGTTTCATGGGTATTTTAATTGAGCACTTTGCTGGTAACTTCCCATTATGGTTAGCACCAACTCAAATTGCTTTAACAGGTATTGTTGATAAACACAATGATGCAGTACTAGATCTTGAAGCAAGATTAAAAGCTGAAGGCTTTAGAGTTATCGCAGATACTAGAAATGAAAAAGTTAACTATAAAATCCGTGAACATTCTCATAATAAAGTATCAGTAATCGGAGTATTAGGTGATAAAGAAATCGAAGAAGGTAAAATTACAGTTCGTCGCTTAGGTTCAAATGACCAAACAGTAATGGACTTAGAAGACTTTATTTTCTCACTTAAAGAAGAGGTTGCTACAAGAGCCTTACCACCATTTAAAAGCTAAATAACTTCAATAAAAAGCTACCTGCTACGGTGGCTTTTTTATTTGCATAAAATTATAAAAAATACTATTATAAATAGAAAGCAAAAAAAGAGGCTATGTTTATGAGTTATATAGAAAATAGAAGAAAAAAAGATCGCAGAATATATAAAAGCAAGTTTGATTTTTATAAACGTTTATTAAACTCTTCAGATCGTAGAAAAGAAAATAAAGAACAAAATAAAGAACTAGAGCGTGATACTCAAGTTTGGCTTGTTTGTGTTGGGCTTTCTATTAGTTTGCTTTCAGCAATGTTATTAATTTCATATTATAAAGGGTAAAAAAATGCATTCAAGAAATTTAGTAGATTGGTTTTTTGCTTTTTTTAATGTTTTCGTTGTTTGGAGTGCTGGCAGTATTTTAGCAAGTTATAGCTCTCAAGTTTTACAAATAAACCCAGTGGTTTATGTTTGTACGATGTTTTTAAGTTGTTCATTGGCTCTTTTATTATATGCAGGCCCTGGTAAAAACTCATTAAACGTTTTACGTTCTTCTCAAACTTGGGGTTATGGTATTGCTTTAATTTTTGGGTTTATCGTTAGTTTTGGTTTGTTCAGCCAGGTAACACCGGTAGAAGGTGAACTGTTACAAATGTTTACTGCTATTGTAAGTGTTGTTATTGGTTGGTTATTTTATAATAGGGTTCCAAACAAACTGCAAGTGGTTGGTTTAGTTTTTATTTTGGCGGGTGTTTTATGGGTGTGTAAAAATTTACCATTAGATAAGGTAGCTGTTGTCATTTTCTTATTTATTACTTTAGCTATTTTTCAATGTTTAAGATCGTTTATAGGTGAAAACCATAAGCAGTTTAAATATGTTTTAAAATTTTCAAAGAATCCTATTCGTGATCAGCTAAGAGTAATTGGCTATATTATGTTTACTCTTTCAATGTTATTTTTAGTTATAGCTATTCTTTTTGCTTATATTCAAACTGCTACAGGTGTTAGAATTCATCAGGCAATTCCAACATTATCTGACTTTTTATATTTTAAAGGTATTTTTGCAGCAACTCTTGTTGGTGTTTTAATTATTTTA
>DMEM01000052.1 GCA_003450915.1 Alphaproteobacteria bacterium | reverse complement strand
AATAAACGATGAAAAATAATAAATTTTATTCATATATATTAACATTACTAGTTGCAGGTAGCTTTTTAAGTGCCTGCTCTAGCACTAATAAATACATAACAATAGATAGAACTCACACTCAAAAAGTTTCAAAAAATATCGAAATTAACTACATTCCTAGTATTGATGTAATTACAAAAGATCAGAAGCTACTATCTTTAATTAAAGCTGATTTAAATAAAGGATTTAAAATTGCATCTCCAGAGTTTTCTGTTTTAAAATTATTTATTGAAACCTCTCTTGTTGCAGACCCTTTAGCTAAACCACAAGTTAAGCTAGTTGGTATTTTAAAAAAGCAAGAAAACAAGTATAACTACAAAGTTAACTATAAACTTGTTGATGGCATGGGAAATACTATTACTAAAGGAGATATTATTGGTTTAAGCGATGAAGCTACGCAAACTATTTCGAATGCTCCTGCTCTTGCAAATAGATCTGCAGTAGAAGATGCGGCAAAACAGGTAGTAGAAGAAATTAACAAAGAGCTTAAGAATGTTCTTATTGATTTTAAAGTAGTATCAATTTCTGGACATGGTGTGTTTGTTGCTATTAATAAGGACATTAAACTAAGCCCAGAAGATATCTTTTTAGTAAATGAACTACCAAACACTGCTTTAAGATTAAATGAAGTTATTGAGTCTGTAGATCATAATCTTGCTGAATTAAAGGTTATTACAGGTCAGTTTCCTGAAGTAGGAATGACAATTAACCTACAAAAATAATTATATTTCATATATTTACCAAGCACTCTTTAAATAGAGTGCTTTTTTGTTTTCATTTACTTTTATCTGGTGTTCTTTTTTTGAGTTTTTACAGTTATATATAACTATACTGAAACGGACCTCGAGTAAATAACTTTTTACTGATTACTGCCAAAGGAGTAACATCATGACAGTATATACAGAATCAATGCGAATATACCACATTGGTGATAAATGTTCATGGGGGGGATACCGTGATCAACACCAATGTTTAATACCATGGAATAAACAGCCGGCTCAAGTAGTCAACTCAATAATTTCTGATTGGGATCGCAAAACCCCTATTATAATATTTGTAGCTGCCTACTTATCAGCAGAAAATGTTCATAGCTTAGTAAAAAATGCTTTAGATGAAAAAGGCTTTCAATCTAAAGTTCCTGCTTTGGACTCAGATACGATTATAGTTGAAAATAATAATTAGAATATTTATTTCATCAAGGAGGAATCATGTATCCTAAAATAAAAAACATGATCCTAAATACAACGAAAAGACTAAATTTAACAATATGTTATTTTAGTCTTTTTTATTTTAAAGCAATAAATAAAATAATTTAGAATATTTTTGGCATATTATTTGCTTCTAGAAAGGTGTTACGGAAATTTAACCAAGAAAGCTACTAGAATGAATGATTACAAGTCAATTTGGCAAAAATACTCAAAAAGCAAAACAGAATTTACTCTTGAAGAATATGAAAACCTTCAATTAGAGATCGCATTCTTAAGAAAGCAGCTTTCATCTCAGTCTAAGCTAATTAAACAATTAAAAGAAGATGCTCACCAAGATAGCTTAACAAAGCTTTGGAACAGAAGAAAATTCCAACAAGATCTAGAAAAATCTATTGAATATAACAGACGTTACACTCGTTCTTCTGGCTTATTATTTATTGATGTTAACCACTTTAAAGCTATTAATGATACATTAGGTCACTTAGCTGGAGATAATGTTTTACAACACATTTCAGAGGTGTTGAAAAAACATTGTCGAGTAAATGATGAAGTTTATCGTTTAGGCGGCGATGAGTTTGTAGTTCTTATGCCTGAAGTTGAAGAAGAAATAGCTTCTAAAAAAGCAAAAATTATTGAAGAAACAATTATTAAAACACCATGTACTTTCCAAAATCAAGAAATTTGCATATCTGTTAGCGTTGGATCAGGTCTTATTGACGGCAGCAAAGATAAAAACAGTGTACTAGAAATTGCTGATAAGCAAATGTATAAAGCAAAACAACAATTTCATTCTGTAAAGTTAGTTTCTTAAAAATTATATCAAGCAGTTTTATCCCAAAATTGTAACTAATTTTAAAATCTCCATAATTTCAGCATCTTATACTAAAGGTGCTGATTTTTTATTTGCAATAACCAGATTTTAACTATACCATACTAAAAAGTGTATTGGAGTGTAAAAATGAAATCTATCTATAAAACTATATTTATTATCGCAACTCTTATTTTATTAAGTGATAATTGTTTAGCTGAAGAAAAAGAACTTATTGAAGTTGTTGCAACTCCGTTTATTGTTGCTTCAAAAGTACTTCTTGGAATTATTGCTCTCGGGCTCGGGGTTATTCTTGGCTTTTTAGGAATAATTATTGGCTGTACTATTTTACTAACTGCTGATGCTTACTACTACAGCAAAGATGTTGTGCTAAGTAATACTCAAGAAAGAATGGTAGAAACCAAACTATGCCCTGCTGCTCTTGAATTATATATTGACTTTGATAGTGCTGAAATGCCAGCATCTTACTATGCAGAAGAATTCAACGAACTAAATTACAAAAAAATATCAAAAATAGAGCCTTTTATAAAGCCATGGTATAAACAAAATAAAAAACCAAACTTCTTATGTATTGGGTGTAATAATCCTAATGCTACTTTAGCAGCCGGCAAGTGGTATCCTTTAAAAGCATTTAATTATGATGGATTTAGCTATCTTCAACTTGCTAAACCTCTTGATGATGGTGAGTATATAACTGCTACAACCGCGTTCAATCGAGCAATGCCATATTTAAAATATAACAATCATAATATTTTTAAAGATAATCGATTAACACACTTTAATAATGTTAGAGACCTATGCCCTATTTTACGCAGAATATCTATTCATAAATTGAAAAACAAGGAGGCTTAAAATGAAAAAAATTCTATTATTAATTATTAGCTTAGCATTCTTAAGTTTTAATTGCTTTGCAAAAGATGATGACTACTCTTATGATGATATTGCCAGAATAGCGTATGGTCCCGCAGGATTAGTAATTGTTCTTTCTGTATATGGTGCATCTATGCTATCTAATGATTATGAAACTTATAAAGATATTCAAACAGCTAATGCTGTAGATTTTAAGAATTATAAAATATGCGATAAAATTAAGGAAGTATACCTTAATGCTGATGAAATACCTAGCTTTTATGGTAAAGAAATTAAAGGATATAGCCATATTGATAAAGTAGCTGAATTTGAACCTCTTGTTGAATTCAAAAAGAAAAATAGCTATGAGCCATATATATGTATCAAACCAGAAAAGACTAAAATTTTTGAAAATGGATGTTTAGATACTTTAGAAAAAGACAAATACAAAAAAGCCACTGGTAAATGGTATGTTAATCGTATTTTTAAATATGGTAATATCGAATATGTCCAGCTTATAACACCTTTAGAATATGGTAAATATAAGAC
>DMEM01000104.1 GCA_003450915.1 Alphaproteobacteria bacterium | reverse complement strand
CTAACCGCTTGGATCTCAAACATGACATTACCTAAATCAGACCGTACTAAATAAAAAATTGTTAGTAGATCGGTATATGATGATTAACGTCGATAGTATGAGAGTTTTTTGGGGAGCAAATCTATTTTCATCAGTGATATCGTCACCAATAAAAAATTGATAGTGTCTCGAGTAACCCGCTCGACGTAGCAATTAATGTTCATATTCATCTGGTATCCTGACTTACAGCATCTAGATATATCCCTTCCCAATGATTTTCTTTCGAAAATGCTTAGTGGTTAATATATCGCTCTGTTTACAGTTGCGGGTACAGTTGTGGACTTTCACCACATTCCCAGCCTCACGAATTTAAATGCTTTTAAGCAACTTAAAAAGTGTATTTGAATATGACATTATTTAATTATTGCCGCGATTATCGACAGCTAGGGAAAAATAGCAAGGTTTATTTTTATATCAGATAGCGCATAAACCAACAAAAACAATAAAAATCAATATATATGTAGGCATAATAAGGATATTAGTGCATGAAAAAACTTAAGAAGTATATCTTAAATATTTTACTGACTCTTATTTATAGAAAAAGAGTTTATGTTTATCCATTTGTTCAATCTTGTGTTAAATTACAGCTACTTATTTCAATAAATGGTAGGTATGTTTTAATTCAAGAAGATAATAGATTTAAAATACCGTCAATAGAAATTGATCTTGATAAGAAAAGCTCAATAGTTCTATCTCTAAAACACCTAGTTAAAGAAAAAGTTTCTAAAAAAGTAAACTCAAATGTATTTTTTGATTTGAGCCTGTTAGATTTTTGCCGAAATACTGTTCAAACAAGTGAAGAGGCAAGCCTTTTTGTAGATAATTTATATATTAAGATTTGCCTAGATGGCATTATAGATGAAGATGACTTATTAAAAAGTGCTATGTTATGTTCTTTAAATGATATAAAGCTACTACAGTTCAAAAATATGTTCCATACTTTTGATTATAAAGTGGTGGTAAAGGCTCAAAAAACAGAAGGGATAACATTAAAATAATGATTAATAAGTATTCTTTTCGTTATAAATTAGCTAACTTTTTAGCAAAAAGGTTGTTAGATGATCAAACAGCTGAGTATTTCTTTTCTAGTAAGCAAAGAGCTAGCTGTTTAGTTAAAATTGTTTTTCAACATAAAGGCAAGGTTCTTGTTGGTAAAAAAATTCAAGAAGATAGTTTATCAAAAATATGTTTGCCTTATGGTTATGTTGACTTAGCTAGTTATGCAGACAATATCTCTACATGTATTCAAATAGCTTTTGATAAGATGAATTTAGAACTAGATGAGTTAGACTTTGATAAAGATAGTCTAATTGATGTTAAAATTGATTATGAAGGGGATTTAGCTCAGTTAGTATATATCTATAAATATGACCTAACAGATAGAGATTTAAGCTTAATAAGTGAAACTCATAGTCTTTATGACTTCTTTTTACTTGATTTAAGTGAATTAAATGAATATAACAAAAAGAGTAGATTTGTAACCAATTTGGATTATGTTATATTAAAAAAATTAAACGGATAAAATAAAAGGTAGTATTGTATGTCGCAAACAAAGAAAAAGGAAATGCCTAACCCAGCTTTTGATCACTCATCAGAATTTGTAGTAAATCAACCAGCAGAGCAAAAACAAACAACGGAGAAAAAAGATTCTTGTACTCTAGGCAAATATACATTTGCAACATTAGCTATTGGTAAAGGTGCCAATAGATATATAGCAATTTTTAAGAAAATTACTCAAGGTAAATTTATTATACCTTCAAAACCTGCAGCGTTTTTTGGCTTATCATGGTTAATCTATCGTAGAGCGTCATATTATGCATTTCCAATTTATGCAGCTTTAGTGTTCATATTGTATCAATTATTTACGACAATGGCTTTTTTACCTAAAGTTATTCAGTTTATAGCTATCTTTGGTATTGCTCATATTATATTCTTTTTAGCAGGTAACTTTTTATACTGGTATTCAGTGCGTAAAAAAATTGATAAGTTTAGAAAATTATATGGTGATACAAGTGCGATGACATATTTATCAGAGCAAGGCGGTACATTATCTGGCTTTAATTTAATAGCGGCAGTTGTTTCAATGCAAGGAACAATCCTTGTAACTGTATATGGATGCTTATATATTGATGATTTCTTTATAAGTGTTTGGGATAGTTTTTTATCTTTAGCACTGCTATAATTATAAAATAATGAAAAAAAGCAAATAAAAATATTTAGAAAAAACTCCTGTAAAATAAGGAGTTTTTGTTTTTAGTCTAGAAAAACTTAAAAAAAGATTAAAAAAGTGCTTGACAATTCTAGCCAGAAAAGCTATAAACTTAATTATCTTATGAGACACAAACAACAGTTAAGTCAGATAAGATACTGGTACCGCCCCCTTCGTCTAGCGGTTAGGACGCCACCCTTTCACGGTGGAAACAGGGGTTCGATTCCCCTAGGGGGTACCAATTTGCGGGAATAGCTCAGCGGTAGAGCATCACCTTGCCAAGGTGGAGGTCGAGGGTTCGAATCCCTTTTCCCGCTCCAAAAAATAAACAGTCCTAGTGGCTGTTTTTTTTATTGTGCGAAATAGGAAAAGTAGATGAGAACCCGAGAAGAGGGTTTGTATCGAGCGAAGCATTTATGCTGAAGCGACAGATCACAAAGAAAGTATTTCTGAGTGACCCGAAGGGCAAGATATGAAATATCGCAGTCAATCCCGTTCCCGCTCCAAAAAATAAAC
>DMEM01000125.1 GCA_003450915.1 Alphaproteobacteria bacterium | reverse complement strand
AGAAATGCTTTGATGTTTAACTTTTTCAAGGCGCTTAATTTCAGCGTGAGTATGTTCATTAATTATCTCATGAATACCTTGCTGTTCGAGCTCTTGCTTTAAATAATTTAGTCTTTCTATTACAAAGGCTTCTAGCCTGATTGTCAGTCTATCTAACTGCTCGGGTAAAATGCCTGTTAAAATAGCAATAGGGCCTTTTTTAGTTTTCTTTACAAACCAAAAGCCTTTTTTAGCACTGGGCATTTTTGAATGCTTATTATCTAAAATGATAAGCGATCCATCTTTATTATCTAAAAGTTTGATTTTACTTCTAAAAAGAGTGTCTTGAATTTCAGGTGTATTTTTAATTAGTTCTACTTTTTTAGGCATATCCATATAAGAATATCCTTCTTGTAGGTTGATGGTTGTTTGTGTAAAAATTATTTCGAGTACATAATAATATAGTTGATTTGCTGAAAAAATCAATAGTATTTTGGTTATTAATGTAAAAAAAAGCACTTAAATCAGTGCTTTCATAGTGATGACCTTTTTAATAAGGTCCCGATTCTTTAAGAGTTTTTTCAAATTCTCTTATTTGCTTATGTGTTGTTGTAACTATAACGGGGGTGTCATGCCCTGCTTGTATTAGTGCTAGTTTTAAAAGCTCTAATTGAGTTATAACATTACTTTGCAGCAAATTTAATAATGTAGTAAGTTCTTGAGGGGTTATAGTTGGCAATATTATTTTCTCATCGCATATTGTCCAAAAACCTTCTTTAACTTTGGGTAATTCTAGTTCGATAGGGTAAGTAATTACTGTGCCATTCTCTTTTTCTGTGGGAGAAAAATTACCGAAAAATAAAAAATCTTGTACATCCATGCTTCTTTGAATAAATAAAATCCGCTCAAACTGATTCATAAAAAATTATCTATTTAATTTAACTGTAGGTTTTTATAACAAATAGTAAAAATTACTTTTCTTACAATTACATAAGGTTCCTATTACAGTTTAACTAAGATTTTCTGTTGTTTCCAGAAGTTCAACTTTATATCCATCAGGATCTGTAATAA
The DNA here is from genome assembly GCA_003450915.1 of Alphaproteobacteria bacterium. GTDB lineage: Bacteria > Pseudomonadota > Alphaproteobacteria > UBA1280 > UBA12223 > UBA12223. The sequence goes on along the minus strand of DMEM01000125.1, from coordinate 9,592 downwards.
ATGCCATATTTATATCTGTTCCAGTCATTGGCCCCGCAGGTCGAGTTACAATACCTCCGAATTGCTCAGCTTTTTTGCAAATTTCAAACATATTATCTGTTTTAATAGCAATATGCCCATAACCAGAGCCATGAGTGTAGTCTTCTGTGTTATCCCAGTTATGTGTTAGTTCTAATACTGTTTGGCTATGTAATGATCCATAACCGATAAAAACAAGTGTAAAACGTCCTGTTTCAAAGTCTAAACGCTTTTGAACGGTCATTCCTAAAACTTGTTCGTAAAACTTAACAGATTTATCTAAATCTTTAACTCTGATCATAGTATGTAATAACATCTTTGTTTAATCTCCATTTTCTGTAATATTTTTTATTTTTAAGTCGTTATGTACTAATTGCACACAGCCTTTATTAAAAAAGTAAAATCTTTTTGAAAATGGAACATTAAACTTCTATTACCATTTTCGTTAATTTTTTAGTTGCTGTAATACTAACCATATCATTCTTCAAGTAAGAGATCCCGGATCAAGTCAGGGATGACGTATTTAATTATAAAGTGTTTGCGTGTTCATCTATGACAATGTGTTTAGTAACATTTCTTAAATCTATTTTAATTTTCTTTTTATTTAAAATTCTTTGTTGTTCATTTAATACTTTTAAAACTTTTAATGAATAGCGGACATTTTCTTCAGGAAGTAGAATGATAGAGCCATTTTCTAAATATAGATTCCAGCGGCGTTTACCTACAAATTCTGCTTGTTTTACTAAAAATAGTAAGTCTGTCCAGTTGGCAAATAAAGAAAATAGACCTGCGGCATTTTCTTTTGCATTAGAACCAGAAAGTTCTAGTAGGTAGTCAAACTTAGAATCTACAGTATCAATAAGTTCTCCTTTTGAGTTTAATGCCCAGCGTTGATCATCAAATTTAATTGTAGCAATAGCTTTGTGTTCAAAAACTTTAATTTTTAAAGCATTTGGAAGTATTCTTTGAACTTGAGCAATTCTAACCCATGGAAGGTCTTCAACTTGAGATCTAATTTCAGATGTTGAAATTGAAAAAATAGGATCTCCCTTGTCAATTTCAATAGCTTGTCGTAGCTTTTTAATATCTGTATTTTCAACACCAGAAATAAACATATGGTCTATTTTTAGGTTTAAATTATGTGATAAAAACTTAGAAAAACCATTGCTGATTGCTTGATTGTAATAACCAATTGTTGAAATAATGCTCAAAAAAAGTATCAAGGCTAGAGCATACGGAGCAAAACCCCATAATGCAGCTAACCTTTCTTTTTTTTGAATACTAATATTTCTCAAGTCTTATTACCCCTTAAGGTCTTCTAATATTTCTTTAGAGATAGTGCCAGCTGCAGTTCTTGACTGGTCAATTGCTGTTTTACTATTTCTTTCCATTGTTTTTAGAATTTCAGGGTTTTCTGCTAATCTTAGAACTTCATAAGCTAAGTTAGATGGAGTAAAACGACCTGTTTCTAAAATAAATGATGCGTTTTTATCTGTTAAAATTCTAGCATTTTCCATTTGGTGACCATCTGCAAGTAATAAAGGTACAAAAATGGCAGTTCTACCTAAAACAGCAGTTTCACAAACAGTACCTGCACCACTTCTTGCGATAACTAGATTTGTTTGACGAGTTTTTGTAGGAACATCTTCAAAGTAAGTTTCTAGCTCACAATTAATGTTATATTCTTCATAAATATCTTTAACTCTGTTTAAATCTTCAGGGCGTGTTTGTTGAACAACAACTAAGTCCTTTTTGATTTCTTCTGGCAGAGTAATTAATGCTTGAGGAACAACATCAGATAATATTCTAGCACCTTGTGAACCACCAAGTACTAAGATTCTGAACTTGCCGTCTTCATCTCTTTCGATACTTTGAGCATCTAAAACTTTTTGCTCAACTGGGCAACCAGCTACAATGATTTCATTTTTAGCATTGATTTTATCACCTAAAAACTGTTTTGTTTCTTCAAATGATAGAAAAATTTTATCTGCAAAGTGCATTAAAATTTTGTTTGTTCTGCCAGGTTTAACGTTTTGTTCGTGAATTGCACAATTAACTCCCATAATTCTTGCCGCAAAAACTGTTGCGATAGATGCATAAGAACCCATACCTAAAACAAAATCAGGTTGAATTTTACGCATTTGTAGTAAAGCTCCAATAACACTTAAGTATGTAAATACTAGTGCTTTGATTTTACCGAAAATACCTCTGTTGTTATATTTAAAAGCCTTAATGTTATGGAATACAAAGCCTTGTTTTTCAACTAGGTGTGTGAAAATACCACCAGCGCCAATAAATTCAACTGTCACATTTTCATCTTTTAGTTCTTTAGCGATAGCTAGAGCTGGAATAATATGTCCGCCTGAACCACCAGTTGCAATTAAAACCTTTTTATTGCTCATATTTTTTTGTCCTTTTTAGTTAAACATAAAATACTACCTAGTAATATAGATAAACTCATTATTGATGAGCCACCGTACGATATAAAAGGCAATGTCATGCCTGTTGTTGGTAGTAAATTTAAAGCTACAGACATGTTAATTAGTATTTGCATTGTAAATATACTAATTAATCCAGTGCCTGCAATTAAAGCAAAGCGATCTTGCTTTACGAAGAGTTTAGCAAAAGATGAATAAATAATCAAACTATAAATAGCTAATATTAATAAACACACAATTGCACCTAGTTCTTCCCCAATTACCGCAAAGATAAAATCTGTATGGGCATCAGGTAGAGAATATTTAAATTGACCATCTCCTAAGCCAGTACCTAAGAATCCACCATTTAAGAAGGCATCTTGAGCTTTGTCTACCTGGTATGTATCAATTGACTCGCCCCAACCTAAAAATCTATCAATTCTTGAACTTACGTGTGAAAGAGTGAAGTAAGCTCCAAATAATACGCCAATAAGTGAGAAGCCTAAACCAAAGATCCATTTAAAACTAACTCCAGCTGTCCAAATTTGAATAGCCCACATTAAACTTAAAATCATAAACATACCAAAGTCTGGTTGCATATATAATAAGAAACCTAAAATAGCCATAAGCCCCATTGAAATATAAAAACCTTGCATACGCCTTGTCATTTCTTTATTAGCTAAAAGTCCTGCAAAAATGATAGCTAAACTTGGTTTTAATAACTCTGTTGGCTGGATACTAAATGGGCCGATAAATAGCCATCTTCTAGCACCTTTAACATCGCCTGATAAAATTAAAGTTCCAATAACACCAACGACAGCAGCTATAAACAAGGTTAGGGCCATTGGTTTTAAGTATTTGGGTTTCATATATGAAAAGAAGAACATTAAAAATAAGCCAGGGATAAAAAAGAGAGCCTGTTTTTTTACAAAATACATACTTGTAACACCTAAACGAGGTGCCATACCAGCTGAAGCAGATGATAAAACAACAAGACCAATTAATGCAATCATAATAAGGCCAGATAATGCGTATTTATCTAAGCTTTTCCACCATAGCATTAATGGATGCGAGTTTTTAGTAAGTCTTGTTCTTGCAATCATATATTAACCCTTATTTTTATCTAATTTTCAGAACAGCAAAGGCAATGATAACAAGTAGAATTGAAATAATCCAAAATCTTGTCACAATAGTTGTTTCAGGAACGCCGCCTTTTTCAAAGTGATGGTGAATAGGTGCCATTTTAAAGAATCGTTTTTTTGTTGCTTTAAAATAATACACTTGAATAATTACAGAAAGAGACTCAACTACAAATAAACCACCCATAATTAATAATAAGAATTCTAGTTTAGTTAAAACAGCTAACATACCTAATGCTGCACCAATACCTAATGAGCCAACATCTCCCATAAAGATTTTAGCTGGGTGTGCGTTAAACCATAAGAAACCAAGACCAGCACCAACTAAGCTTGATGCAAAAATAGCTAATTCACTAGCTTGAGGGATGTAATATAGGTTCAAGTATGAAGTAAAGTCTGAACGACCAATAATATAAGCTAAGCCTGCAAAACCACCTGCTACAACAACAGAAGGGAAAATAGCTAGGCCATCAAGTCCATCTGTTAGGTTTACACCATTTGCAGTACCAACACATACAAAGCTAGCAAAAATACAGAATAAAACGATATTTAAGTTTATTACTAAGTCTTTTAAAAGTGGAACAAATGTAATATCAGAGAAATGTTCACCTGTATGGAAATACTGAGCTACAATAAGAGCAACTGTTGTAATACCAAACTGTAATATTAAACGTATTTTACCAGGAATACCACCATTACGACGCCCTGTCATTGACAAGTAATCATCAACAAAGCCTATTGTTGCAAAGGCAAATACAACAGCTATACAAATTAGAATATATGGATTGCTTAAGTTTGCCCATAATAATGTAGAAACTAGCATAGAACCAATAATTAATACACCTCCCATGCTAGGTGTTCCAATTTTGGCATGATGTGGTAGGTGATCTCTAACAGTTTTTAATTCTGCTTGCCAAACTGCAAATTTACGAATGATAATAGGGGCGAAAATTAAAACTAATAAAAACGATGTCGTTAATGCAGCACCACTTCTAAAAGTTATATATTTAAGCAGGTTTAGAAAACCTGCAGCATTTTCTGCAAAGTTTTGATAAATAAAGTTGTAAAACATTTCCCTTGATTGCCTTTCGTATTTGTCTTTAATAAATTAGTTTGTTTTTTTTAGTAGTTCAATTGCTGTTGAAACTTTTGAGCCTTTTGAACCTTTTACAAGAATATCACAATTTTCAAAAGTTTGCGAAGCTAAAAATTCTAACATATCTTCATGGCTTTCAAAATGCTTAGTATTTATTTGCATATTTTCTAGCTGAGTATGTAAGTTAGACATTAGCTTGCCAACTGTATAAATTGTTTCAATTTCTTTACAAAAGTTAGCTAATTGCATGTGTAATAAAACTTCATCTTCACCTAGTTCTAACATGTCGCCTAAAATAGCAACTTTTTTATTTTTAGATAGATTTTTAAAGCTTTCAATCGCTTTTTTCATACTTAGAGGGTTGGCATTGTAGCTTTCATCAAAAAGAGTTACGTTATTTGCTAAAAATGTTTGTTCTCCTCGTCCAGCAGGTGCTTTAAAGTTCTCGATTTTTGCTTTTTCAATTTGAATGTCAAAGCCCATTATATCAAGTAGTGTTAAAACAATTAAAGCATTAATTAGCTTATGGCTAGAAGTATCTTCTAAACTAAAAGTTAGCTCTTGATTATTAATACTTGCTTTAACATTATTACCTTCTGTTGAAATGACATATGCTGAAGCCTGGTTATCAGTTAAGCTTACAGTTAAAATATCTTTTGTTGTAAGCTCTTTTGCTCGATCTAAATATTCATGTGGAATAATTAATGATCCGTTTTCTGATAAACCATTTGCTACAGATAGTTTTTCTGTAATAATATTGTTAATAGTTTTGAACATTTGCAAATGAGCAGGGCCAATTGATGTAACAATTGCAAAATCAGGTTTAGCTAAGCTTGTTAGTTTATCTAAATTACCCATCTCATCAGTACCTAACTCTAAAACGGCATAATCAGAATCTTGAGTTAAATGAGTTAGAGTAATTGGTAAGCCTAGTAAACCATTAAAGTTACCTTCAGTGGCATAGCAATTATTTAATGAATGTAATAGCATTTGCTTAATTGTTGTTTTACCACAAGAACCAGTTACAGCAATAGTTTTACCTTTAAATGCTTTACGAGATTGTTCAGCAATAAGCTCTAAAGCTTGCCATGTATTTTTTGTTTTAAACTGAGGAATAGCTAGTTCTGGTTTTTCATCTTCAACTATAATTGCGATAGCTCCTTTTTCAATAGCTGCTTGCATAAAGTCATGGCCGTCACGTTCAGCTTTTAAGGCAACGAATACGTCACCTGCTTCAATTAGTCTTGAGTCGAACTGAAAACTTCTTACTTTTTTATCTTCTTTGTAGTTTGTAACTTCAAAAATACTTTTTAATTTTTCTAAAGAATTGAATAACATTATAGTTGTCCTTTATTGTATTTTAAAATATCTTGACCTTTGTCTTGCATTTTATATAAGCTTGGTCGAATATTTAAGATTGCAAAAGCCTTTTTTGCAAACTCTCTGAAAATAGGGGCAGCGGCTGACCCTCCTCCAGAAAGTCTACCTTGAGGGCTGTTAACTCCAACTAACACTATAAATTCAGGATTATCTAGTGGAGCAAAACCAATAAATGTCGCTAAGTTTTGCTTTTTGTTATATTCACCAGATTTTTCTAAAATTTCAGCAGTACCTGTTTTTCCTCCAATTAAATATCCCTTAACACGGGCTCTACGACCTGTTCCTTCTTCAACAGTTGCAGAAAATAGACGCTTCATTTTACTAACAGTTTCATCGCTTACAATTTTAGTTTTTTCAGTTTGAGTTTCTTTTACAAACTTAGGTTTTACATAATAGCCATCATTACCAATAGAACTAAGTGCTGCAACGGCCTGCAGAGGGGTTGTCGCTAAACCATAACCATATGATAGAGTCATTTTTTTTAACCTCTTCCATGACTTATCTGTTGGTGCGATAGGTGCTGCAGTTGTGCCTAAATCATAATTTAGAGGGCCTAATAAGTTTAACTTGTCAAAGAATGTTTTTTGTTGTTCTACTGTTAGCTCGTCGGCAACTCTACTTACTGCAATGTTTGATGAGTATTTAAATGCATCAACTGTTGAAAGCCATTTGCTTTTAGGGTAGGCGTCTCTAATTCTGTATTTACCAATACGAATAGGGCGTGTAGCATCTAAAATAGAGTTTAAATTAATTATATCTTTATCAAAACCTAAAGCATATGTGTAGGTTTTGTTAATAGACCCCATTTCAAAAACATCAGAAGTAGTTCTATCTTTCCATTGTTCTGCAGACGCTTTGTTGTAAAAGTTTGCATCATAATCGGGTAAACTAACACTTGCTAAAACAGAGCCATCTTGTGGGTGTAAAGCAATTGCCCATGCTGAACTTGCATTTGTTTTTAATAATTTATTAGCTAAAGATTCTCTTAATGTACTTTGTAAAGTAGCATCAATTGTTAGATGAATATCTTCACCATTTTTTAATTGCTCATCATAAAATTTTTCAACACCTACAACACCAGACCCATTTCTATTAATATAACCTAAAACATGTGCAGCTAGAGAGCCATTAGGGTAGGTTCTGAAAGATTCTTGTTTAAAAGCTAGCCCAGGAATGCCTAATGAGTTAATTTTATAAGCTTGTTTAGGGCTTAAGTTTCTTTTAATCCAAACAAAACGACGACGTTTATTGCTCAGTTTTCTTTTTAGATTATCTACATTTAGTTCAGGTACAGCTTTTTTTAGTTTAAAAATAGCATCATTGGCATCCAGCATCATTTTAGGATCAGCATAAAGAGAGTTAACTTTTAAACTTGTTGCTAATAAAACACCTTTTGTATCATAAATACTACCTCTACGAACTTCTTTAGCAAAATAGTCTTTAACTTGTGTTTGTGGTTCTTGAGCTGCCATATAGGCCTTATTAATAATAGCACCGGATACAAACAATTGGACAATAGAAAGTGCAATAACGACTACATTTAGTCGTTTTTTTACAATAGCAAAATTCTGTTGCGATTGTTCATTGTTTTGTGTGTATCTTCTAGCGCTTGGTCTCACTGACTTTTACCACCATTCTTAATTTGGGTATCTTAAACTTACTAACTGAGGCTTTGTAGAGTTAAAATCAATATTTTTAAAATTTAGCTTTTCACTAATTTTAGCTAAACGAGCTGGGTTAGTTAAGTATGCAAATTCAGCTTCTAAAACTTTGATATTTTCTTCTAATTTTTCTTGCTGTTTAATAACATGTTGAGTTTCTTTTGTCAATGCGCGTACTTCTGATTTAATAAATGTAACGAATACTAGTAATCCGCAAGTTAAACCAATCATGAAAAGATTTTTAAAAATATTCATTTTAAGCAATCCTTTCTATAATTCGCATTTTTGCTGAACGAGAACGCACGTTTTCCTTAACTTCTTCATCTGAAGGAACTAAAACTCTTGAGCTTAAGTTTTGATATGTTGGTTTATCAGTAGGAAGGATATCCTTTTGTTTTTGGTATTTGTTAACGTGTTTTCTTTTACCTGCTACTTCAATAAATTTTTCTTTAACAATTCTATCTTCTAATGAATGGAAGCTAACAATAACTAAGCGTCCGCCAACATTAAGTAGTTTTAAAGATTCGTCAATTGCTGATTTTAATTCTTCTAATTCTTGGTTTACTTCAATTCTTAAAGCTTGGAAAATTCTTGTAGCAGGGTGAATTTTCTTTTTACCTTTAATAGTTCTGTCAATAAAGTTTGCTAAGTCTAATGTTGTTTTAAATTCATTACCTTCTTCAATGTGCTCTTTAATTTTACGTGCAATTAATCTACTGTGACGTTCTTCACCTAGTTCTTTAAAAATAACTGCTAATTGTTCTTCTGAATAATCTTCTAAAATTTGTTTAGCTGTAATACCTTCTTTTGACATTCTCATATCTAAGTCACCTTGGTGCATAAATGAGAAGCCTCTTTCTGGGGTATCAATTTGGAAAGATGAAACTCCAATATCAAATACAATACCGTCAACTGATGGTATGTTCTTTTCTGCAACTACATCTTTAATATTTGAGAATGTATTTTCAGTAATAGAGAATCTATCACCAAAATCATCTTTAATAGCTTGAGATCTAGCAATAGCTTCAGGATCTCTGTCGATTGCAATAACACTAGCGTTTGATGATTCTAAAATAGCACGTGTGTAACCACCGCCACCGAATGTACCATCAACGATAATGTCTTTGCCTTCTAAAGCAAGGGCATCGATAACTTCTTGTAACATAACTGGGTAATGACCTACCATTCTAATTCCTCCTGTTGATTAAGAACTTCAATGTCATTGTCATAAAATGCCATATCATCTTCAGCTTGTTTTTCAAATTCCGTTGGATTCCAAATAGTAAAGTACTCACCTTGACCAGCAAACATGATTTTGCCTTCTAGATCTAGGGCTGTAGATAGTGTTTCAGGTAGTACAATACGCCCGTCTGCATCAATTTGAACAGGTTTTGCCGCTGCAAGAATAGTACGGCTAAGTCTTTGTCTTTGTTTTGATAGAGCTGGAAGTTTTTTGATTTTTTGGGCAAATTCTAAGAAGTCGTCATAACTCCATGCAAATAAGAAATTTTCGTTTACGGCTTTGTAAATAACAATAGTTTGTCTAGAACAATTAGCTAACTCTGCTCTAAAAGACGCAGGCACGCTTACTCTAGACTTTTTATCTATGCTATTTATGTATGATGACAAGAATGTAGTCATGTTATGTTTAGCCCCGTTTGTTTGAACTTAGCATAGCTAGTGTTCAAATATTGATTAAAATCATTATTACGATTTACCCAATTTTCTAGTTCATTTTATCCTGATCTGGGATCTAATGGACTATATTGGTATTATATGGAATTTTATGGGTAAAGGCAAGATCATCAAAGACCCATGTAACTCATGTCATGGTCAAGGTCGCAAACAGAAGACGAAAACGCTTAACGTTAAGATCCCAGC
>DMEM01000098.1 GCA_003450915.1 Alphaproteobacteria bacterium | reverse complement strand
TTGTTTGATTTTTTTACAATCTTGAAAAAGTTAGGAAAATAGATTCCTGAATGTTAAAATAGCAAGTAATGGGGAAAAATTTATTAATTAAAGAGAAATTAGCATGAGTAAAAATCGTCCAAGTAATCCAAAATTTAACAATCAAAATAGACAGAAAAATAAAAGAAAAGCACAAAATTCTTATAAGAATGGGGCAAAATCAACGCCTGAAACTTCAGATGTTGTATCTTTTAGATTGCTTGAAATAGTAGGATTAAGCCTTTTAACAGTATCTGTTTTTTTATTTTTGGCATTGGGATCTTATAATTTTAAAGACCCTTCTTTAAATAATGCGACTCCATCTCTACAAATTAACAACTATGCAGGCTTGTTCGGTGCATACTTGTCAGACTTTTTACTGACAACATTCGGTGCAATTATTTTTGTGCTGCCAGTTTTATTATTAATGTATGCAGTTGAATGCATTATGCATAAAAAAATTAAAACAGTGCATGAAAAATTCATGACTTTACCATTTTTTGTTATCGCAGGTGCTGTAATGTTTGAACGCTTTAACCCAATTGCAGGTTATCCAAATGAGTATTACTCTCATAATGGCGGAATGTTAGGTGTATTTATTTATCAAAAGCTTTCTTTAATGATTGGTGTTATCGGTACAACATTCTTATGCTTTATGGTTATGCTTGTTTGCTCATTAGCTTTAACAAACTTTTCAACTCATGATGTTGCAAGAGGCTTAAATTGTTTAAAACGTATTGTTTTAAGATTTATGAAATATACTGCTATCAAATTCTTACAATTTGTAAAACACCTAAAACAGAGAAAAGTTACAAGCCCAGCTAAAATTACAAGAGCATTTAAAGAGCCTTCTAATAGTTTTAACCAAACAAAAATGGTTGAAAATAAAAAGAAAATTACTTTAAAAATTGAAAATAATTCATCATCTAATCATAAGCATGAGGACAAACAAGAGGCTTTACCATTAAGCTTAGAAGAAGGTTATGAACTACCTCCTTTAAACTTACTTGCATCTAATAAGAAAGTTTATAAGGAATTATCTGAAAATGAATTAAACCAAAATGCAAGAATGATTGAAGATCAACTAAGAAACTTCGGAGTTGAAGGTTCTGTTACAAAAGTGTGTCCTGGTCCGGTTATTACAATTTATGAACTTGAGCCAGCGATTGGTGTTAAAACAGCACAAGTATTAAACTTAGCTGAAGATTTAGCACGTGCAATGTCAGCGGTTTCAATCCGTATTGCACCAATTCCTGGTCGTACAGTTATTGGTATTGAACTACCAAATGAACAAAGAAGAATGCTAACATTAAAACAAATGCTTTCAACTCCTGAGTTTGAAAAACATAAAGGTAAGCTTGCAGTTTCTCTAGGTGTTGATACAGCGGGTAATCCTGTTTATACCGACCTTGCAAAAACTCCTCACTGTTTAGTAGCTGGTACCACTGGTTCTGGTAAATCAGTAGGGGTTAATGCTATGATTTTAAGTTTATTGTATAGAATGACACCAAAGCAACTTAAATTTATTATGGTTGACCCTAAAATGTTAGAACTATCAGTTTATAATGACATTCCACATATGTTAGCCCCGGTTGTTACAGATCCTGCTAAAGCATCTCAAGCTTTAAAATGGGCTGTAAAAGAAATGGAAGACAGATACCGTAAAATGTCAGAAATGGGTGTTAAAAATATTTCTAGCTTTAACGAAAAGTTTGAAAAACTTGAATCTGAAGGTAAAATTCCATCAATGCAAATTCAAACAGGTTTTGATCCTCATACTGGTAAGCCAATTATGGAAGAAAAGCCAATTGCAACAGAAACTATGCCTTATATAGTAGTTATTATTGATGAGCTGGCTGATTTAATGTTAGTTGCAGGAAAAGAAGTTGAAGGCTCAATCGCACGTATCGCTCAAATGGCTCGTGCTGCAGGTATTCATCTTGTTATTGCTACTCAAAGACCATCAGTTGATGTTATTACTGGTTTAATTAAAGCAAATATTCCATCAAGAATGAGCTATAAAGTTACATCAAAAATTGACTCAAGAACGGTGCTTGATCAAATGGGTGCTGAAAAACTTTTAGGTATGGGTGATATGTTATTTATGGAAAACGGAGCTCCAAATCTACAGCGTGTTCATGGTGCTTTTGCTGATGAAGATGAGTGTCTAGATGTAGCAGCATTTTTAAGACAGCAAGCAAAACCATCATATGTTCAAGCAGTGACATCTGAAAACTCAGGTGGTGCAACAGAATTTGCTAACTCTTCAGGCGGTGCAAACGGTAATACAAACCAAAACGATCCAGTATATCAAAGTGCTATAGAGTTAATTGCTCGTGAGCAAAAAGCCTCAACATCATTCCTACAAAGATCATTAAGAATTGGTTATAATAAAGCTGCAACAATTATGGATCAATTAGAAGCAGATGGTTTAGTAGGCCCAGCTTCAGCAACAGGTAAACGCGAAATTATTATACAGACCCCTCCTTCAGATGGCTACTAGTTATTAGTTTAGTAATTAATTATCTTATTTTTTCACTCATGTACTATTTGTACAATTCGCGATTAAATAAAATAATTTCTCATCTAAATTAATTAACTAGAAAAAATAATTATTAAAAAATACATCATCGGTAATTCTAGATTTTGATCTGAAATCTTTGCAAAAAATAAAAAGGGATTGAAAGATAAAATTACAAAAAGGAGCTATGTTTGGGCTTGACGCCAGAATTGC
>DMEM01000040.1:2465-3490 GCA_003450915.1 Alphaproteobacteria bacterium | reverse complement strand
TAATAATGTTGCATCAATGAATGTTTCTTTAAAAGATAAACTAACAAAAGCCTACAATCGCTATTATATGCAGCAAAAAGTAGAAGCTCTTTTAGCTAATAATATTCTTTTCAAGCTTTATTATCTAGATTTAAATAAGTTTAAGCCGGTTAATGACAACTTTGGACATGAAGTTGGCGATAAGGTATTAATTAAAGTAAAAGAACGCTTAGAATCAATTTTAGACGTAAATGATATACTAGTTCGCATTGGTGGCGATGAGTTTGTTATTATTAAAATTTCAAATTCTGATGATATTACTCATAAAATTATTGAAACTATTGAAAAACCTTTTAACTTTAAAAACCTATCTGAGTTTAGAATCTCCACTGCTGTTGGTCAGTCTAAATTATCAGATAAGTATACATCATTAGAAGATATGCTAGAGCATGCTGATAAAAACATGCTCAACAATAAAAATAATAGATAATAAAAGGCCACTGTTTAAGTGGCTTTTTTATTTATAATATTTACTAGTTTTGCTTAATTAAAGGCTGTAATTTATAAAACACATGAATAAAGTTAGGATCTCCATCATGAATTCTGATTCTTCCATTACTTTTATCAGCAACCCCATCAATATAAAGATCTACCGCCGCTGCTGTTTCTGCATCAACATTAGTAAAAGCTGACCAAACATAACAGACTCCTGGTGCAGAACAGTCATTAATAATACTTTCACCCCATGAAGAGTTTGAAAAATTACCAATTAAAATATCAGTATATCTAGGGTGCACCAAAGCGTAACGACTTTTATTATTTATATTTACTGTAGGGTTTAGTTCATATGACAAATATGGACCATCCCAGCCTACGACCCCATTATTTTCTACTAATGGACGCGTTGCTGTATAACCAGTCCATGCTAATGGTTCTAAAGGCATATCTGCCCCTGTATCTAATACGTATTGAGAATAAGCCTTACCTATTTCATCAAGCTCATAAACTAATGAAACAACTCTTGATTGTTTAATTGCTGAATATAA
>DMEM01000040.1:394-2419 GCA_003450915.1 Alphaproteobacteria bacterium | reverse complement strand
AATTGCTGAATATAATGCAGCCCCTGAAATTACTGATAATGCCCCAAATATAACTAGAGCTATCCTGGCATCAAGCCCAAACATTGCACCTTTGGCAGTTAACACTCTACTCGCTTGCTGAGCTTCGACTAACCTAAAGGTAAGTCTACGGAGACTCGCTAAAAATATGCTCCCAGCATATTTTCTTAACACTCGACCTTCAAGCCCGAACATTGCACCTTTTTTTCTTATCATAGTTACCCCCTGCAAATATAAATATATATATCATATACTTATATAACATATCATAAACCTTAAGCTGTGAAAAAACAAGAAAAAAGACGACTTAATAAAGTCACCTAATTTATATTTCTAATTTAATTAATGTGGGGTTATTAGGATGAGTAATTTATTTTATAAGCTGAAAGTGTAGTAAAACTACATGACTCAGCTTAATAAAATGAAGTAATCGCCTAAAACACGCATTAATCGTCTAGTTTAAGAGCAGCAAGGAACGCCTCTTGTGGAATATTTACTGAACCAATAGACTTCATACGTTTTTTACCTTTTTTCTGCTTCTCAAGTAGTTTACGTTTACGAGAAACGTCACCACCATAACATTTTGCTGTTACATTTTTGCGTAAAGCTCTTACAGATTCACGGGCAATAATCTTACCACCAATTGCAGCTTGAATAGCAATATCAAACATCTGACGAGGAATAATATCTTTTAGCTTCACCAATAAAGCACGGCCTCTTCTTTCGGCAAAGTCTTTATGTACAACCATGCTTAAGGCATCTACTGGCTCTCCATTAACTAAAATATCAACCTTTACAAGTTTTGATTCTTCAAAACCATCTAAATGATAGTCAAATGATGCATAGCCTTTTGTTGACGATTTTAGCCTATCATAAAAGTCCATAACTACTTCATTTAATGGCAATTTAAAGTTAAGCATAACTCTATCACCTTGATATGTCATTTCTTTTTGCATACCACGCTTACCAATACAAAGAGACATAACATCACCAATGTATTCTTCTGGAACAAAAATTGTTGCATTAATCATAGGTTCTAAAATTTTACTAACTCTTTGTGGTTCTGGTAATTGTGCTGGGTTTTGAATTTCAATAACTTCACCATTAGTTTTTTCTACTTGATACACAACTCCAGGAGATGTTGTTACAAGGTCAATATCAAACTCACGCTCTAAACGCTCTTGGATAATTTCCATATGTAATAAACCTAGGAAACCACATCTAAAACCATGACCTAAAGCTGGTGATACTTCTGTAATAAATTCTAATGATGAGTCATTAACTTGTAGTTTTGCTAATGCATCTTTCATTTTTTCATAATCATCACTTTCAGATGGATACATACCACAAAATACCATTGGCTGAACCTTTTTAAAACCATCTAATGGTGCATCACAAGGTTTATTATCTAAAGTGATTGTATCACCAATATTTACATCAGCAACTGATTTAATAGAAGCGGTAATAAAACCTACTTCACCTGCTGATAAATCATCCACAGGAACATTATGAGGTTTAAATACACCAACACGCTCTACAGAATGGTTAATCCCTGTAGACATAAACTTAATTTTTTCGCCTTTTTTCAAAGAACCATCAACAACTCTAACTAATAGCATAACGCCAAGGTAATTATCATACCATGCGTCAATTAATAATGCTTTTAATGGAGCATTTTTATCACCTGTTGGCGCAGGAATCATCTCTACGATTTGCTCTAAAACATCGTCAACACCTTCACCTGTTTTACCCGAAACTTTAGGTGCATGTGATGTATCAAGGCCAATAATATCTTCTATTTCTGCTTTTACTTTTTCTGGTTCTGCAGCGGGTAGGTCAATTTTATTTAATACAGGAAGAATTTCTAAGTCATTTTCTAAAGCTAAATAAACGTTTGCTAATGTTTGCGCCTCAACACCTTGGGCAACATCAACAACTAATAATGCACCTTCACAAGCTGCTAACGAACGTGATACTTCATAAGAAAAGTCAACGTGTCCTGGAGTA
>DMEM01000040.1:0-341 GCA_003450915.1 Alphaproteobacteria bacterium | reverse complement strand
ACGTGTCCTGGAGTATCAATAAGGTTTAGCTTGTACATTTCGCCATTTTTAGCTTTATAATCAAGCGTAATCGCATTTGATTTAATAGTAATGCCACGCTCTCTTTCAATATCCATTGAATCTAGCATTTGGTCTTGCATATCTCTATCTGCAACTGTTCCAGATAGCTGAATAAGTCTATCTGCCAAAGTAGATTTACCATGGTCAATATGTGCAATAATTGAAAAGTTTCTTATATTTTGTTGTGACATTAAATATTTTCTCTCGTTTATAATAAATTAATTAGCTATATTAAAAATAGAATATAGCTAATTTTAGCTGAAAAATCAAGTTAATATTGG
>DMEM01000050.1:421-3706 GCA_003450915.1 Alphaproteobacteria bacterium | reverse complement strand
CACCAAACTTTTTAGCCATATTAATGTAGAATGGATTAATAGATTTTAGAGTATTTCCTTCTGCAAGAATCTCTTGGTATTCAAGGTTTACATAATCTGTTAATTTCATATCAATAACCTTTAATTTAAGAGTTAAACAATGCTTAATATTGGTTTCTCTTCAATAAGAGCTAGCATTTCGGCTAAATCGTCCTTACAAGAGTTAAAATTATCTATAAATTTATTTTCAAGATTTTCTTTTTCTTCTGTTGTTTCTGCTGTTTTAATTTTAGCTAAAAGATCCCAGAGAGAATCCACATTTTCCTCATCAAGGCGTTCACACCCTTCTGGACTAGTTTGATTTAAACTTTTAAGATATATTTCAATTTTTTCATCTTCTTTAGATAAAAATATTGGATAAGTTTGCAATCCATTATCAGTAAAAAACTTGAAAAAATCATCATCTTCAAAAGGACCATATTTATCACAAAACGTTTTTAAATCTGTTTGGCTATCTTCAAAAAAGGCTACTATCATAAAAACAACAATACCTTTTTCACCTGTTTCTTTATTTATACAGGGTTTTCCTAAAAATTTTTGAGCTTGAATATGTTTTGAAAAATCTAATGCTTTGATGCACAAATCACGTTCTAGGACGCGACGAAACTCACAATCTAAAAATTCATGAACATTCATAAATCTCTCCTTAAAAAGGTAAATTTGAGTACTGAATTATTATAGTAAACTTTTTATATATTTTCAATGCAAAAAAAGCCCCTAAGAGAGGACTTTTTTAATATAAATATTATAATTTAATTATAAAGCTTCAGCACATCTGCCGCAAACTTCACCTTCTAAGCTTTCAACATAGTTCCAACATCTAGGGCATTCATGGTATGAAGTTTTAGATGCTTGTGCTTTTAATTCTTCGCCTTTAACAAAGTCAACATTTGCCAGCATTAGAATTTCTTCTAAGTTACATGCTTGAAGTTCTGCGATATCAAAATCAGCTGGAACTGTAACTTTAACATCTGCTTCCATGTTTTTAGCGATAACTTTATCAGCTCTTAATGCTTCAAGTGCTACGTTAACGGCATCTCTAATTGCCCAAATTTTTTCAAATTTTTCTGCAATTGTGTCGTTAAACCATTCAGATTTTTCTTCAGTGAAATCTTTTAAGTGAATTGATTTTTCATCCTCTCCGAAGAATGATTTATTAACTTCTTCAGCAGTAAATGCTAATACTGGAGCTAAGTGAGTTAGTAATGCTTGTAAAATATGATACATAGCTGTTTGAGCAGAACGACGTCTTAGAGAAGTTGCAGCATCACAATACACTGTATCTTTTCTGATATCAAAGTACATTGCTGAAAGTTCAACTGCGCATAAGTTATGTAGAAGTGTATAAACTTTTCTGTAGTTATAAGCTTGATAAGCTTCTTTAACTTCTTTAGTTGTTTCAGCTAGTTTTTCAAGAACCCATTTTTCAAGCTCTGGCATATCAGCATATTCAACTTTATCAGAAGCATAATTAAAACCATTTAGGTTACCTAGTAAGTATCTAAATGTGTTTCTAATTCTTCTGTATGAATCTGCAGTTTGCTTAACGATATCATCAGAAATTCTAACATCTTCAGCATAATCGGTTGTTGAAACCCATAGTCTTAAAATATCAGCACCGAATTTATCGTTAACTTGATGTGGCGCCATTACATTACCGATAGATTTAGACATTTTCTTACCTTCACCATCCATAACAAAACCGTGAGTTAAAACACCTTTATAAGGAGCTTTACCTTGAGTCATCATACTTGCTTTTAATGAAGATTGGAACCAACCACGGTGTTGATCTGAACCTTCAAGGTATAAATCAGCTTGGTCTTGTTTCAATTCTTCACGAGCATTAACAACGTGACGGAATGTTGTACCAGAATCAAACCAAACATCTAAAATTTCATTTTCTTTTTCTAATACAGGAGCTAAGTGTTTAAACTCAGCTGGTAATAGATCTTCAATTGAAAGCATGTTGTATGCATCGATACCCATTTCTTCAACTTTATCAGCAATGTGATCAAAGATTTTTTTATCCGCTACAACTTCACCTGTTTCTTTATTTGAAAATACAGTAATTGGAACACCCCATGCTCTTTGACGAGATAGACACCAGTCTGGTGCGTTTTCAATCATTCCTTCAATACGAGCTTGACCGTATGCAGGAATCCACTGAACTTTTTTAATTTCAGCTTGAGCTTTTTTTCTTAAATCGTTATGTTCCATGCTTGCAAACCATTGTGG
Source organism: Alphaproteobacteria bacterium (assembly GCA_003450915.1). GTDB lineage: Bacteria > Pseudomonadota > Alphaproteobacteria > UBA1280 > UBA12223 > UBA12223. The sequence continues at coordinate 1,432 of DMEM01000050.1, read as the reverse complement.
AGTAACACGAGTAATCAGAGGCTTTTTAGATCTCCATGAAATTGGATAACTATGAACCATTTTATACCAACGTAATAAGTTACCAGTTTCAGCTAATTGAGCTACAATTGCTTTTTGTGATTTCCAAATGTTTTTACCAGCTAGTTTAATGCAATCATCGCCCGCTGTTTCATCTGTAAATGGAAGATAATCACCTTTACCATCAACCGGGCAACGTAAGTCTAAACCAACTTGCTTACCAATTACAAAGTCTTCTTGACCGTGTGCTGGAGCAATATGTACAAAACCAGTACCTGATTCTGTAGTTACATGGAAGCCTTCATATAATGGAGCTGTTCTATCATACATTGGGTGTTTTGCAACAACGCCTTCGTATTCAGCACCTTTAAGCTCTTTAACAACAGAGTATTCTTCAATACCTGCATATTTTGTAAATTCTTCGATTAAGTCTTTTGCAATGTGGAATTTAGCCCCTACTTTTGCAGCTGCTTTTTCGTGTTTTTGCTTAACTTCAATAAGTAAGTAGTCAGCATCTACTGCATAAGCAATAGCTCTGTTTGATGGGATTGTCCAAGGAGTTGTTGTCCAAATCACAATGCTTTCGTCAATAATTTCATCATTTTGTATAATTGGGAATGCTAGGAAAATTGCTGTTGATTCATGTTTGTCATCGTATTCGATTTCAGCTTCAGCTAATGCAGTTTGTTCAGCAATTGACCATGATACAGATTTAACACCTCTGTAAACATAACCATTGTTAAACATATCGCCTAAAGCTCTAACTGTTTCAGCTTCGTTTTTAAAGTCCATTGTTTTGTATGGATTCTCAAAATCTGCTACGCAACCTAAACGTTTGTAAGACTCTCTTTGTAAGTCAATCCATTTATTTGCTTCAGCACGACAAAGGTCTCTAAGTTCTTTAACTGAGATATCATCTTTATTTATGCCTTTAGATTTTAGCTCTTGCTCTACTTTCCATTCAATTGGCAGACCATGACAGTCCCAACCTGG
>DMEM01000050.1:0-377 GCA_003450915.1 Alphaproteobacteria bacterium | reverse complement strand
ACCATGACAGTCCCAACCTGGAACAAATGGAGCATCGTAACCAGCCATAGATTTTGATCTAACAACAAAGTCTTTAAGAATCATGTTTAATGCGTGACCAATGTGTAAGTCACCGTTTGCATATGGAGGTCCTGAGTGTAAAATAAATTTACCTTTTTCTCCTTGTTTTGCTCTTAGTTGGCCGTAAATATCTTCACTTTGCCAATCACTGACTCTTTTTGGTTCTTGTTTTGGTAACCCTGCACGCATTGGAAAATCTGTTTGAGGCAGATTCAGCGTATCTTTATAAGACTTTTCTGACATATTTTTATTTCCTTTTTAACGCAAAAAAACTTAATAAATCAGCAAGTTACTTATCCTGATTTATTATTTTTTGC
>DMEM01000130.1 GCA_003450915.1 Alphaproteobacteria bacterium | reverse complement strand
TTAGAGATGTAAATATAGCTTTTGCAAATGAACTTTCAATACTATGTGATAACTTTGGTATAGATGTTTGGGAACTAATAAAATTAACAAATAGACATCCACGAGTAAATGTTCTACAGCCAGGTGCTGGTGTTGGAGGACATTGTATTGCTGTTGATCCATGGTTTATAGTTCATGCTGGTGGAGATGATGCAAAAATCATCAAAACAGCACGAGAAGTAAATACTTATAAAACTGCTAATATTGTAGAAATTCAAGGTATTAATACAAAACATCAGCTACAGTACGTTGAATCTATTATAAAAAGTAGGTAGTTTTAGATAAAGGGTAGAGTTATGCTACTAAAAAATAAAGGTGCTATGTTTGGTCTTGATGCTCGTATTGCTTTGGCAATATTTGGCGCTTTGTCTGTAATTTCAGGCGCAGCATTATATTCTGCAATTCAACAAGCCAAGGTAGCAGCTATTGTTACAGAACTAGAAGAATTTGCAAAAGCTTATCAGTCTTATATGATAGATGTTGGCCAAGAAATGGAATTTTCTGGATCTACAGATATTGGCTTAAAAACTTTAGAATTAATTACTTCATCTAAATCAGGTTGGAAGGGGCCTTATATACCATACTCAACAAGTGATATGGTTACTGCAAGTACTCATTCTCTTAAGATTGATAAGTATGAATCATTATTTATTATAAAATCTGTTTCTGATAATACATTTGGTGATTATACCGGCGGAGCATCTCAAACAACATGTGTTGGTAATAATACAGTTTGTTCTATTTGGGTTGGTGTTACTGATGTAGGACGTCTTGAAACAGCAAAAGCTATTGATGTTATGGTAGATGGTACAGAAAGTGCTAATTCAGGGCGTTTAAGAGTTAGAAATCACTCTACAACAAAATATGCAGTCTACTATGAAGTTATGCCAAGTTTAAGCACTGATTAAGTTATAGGTAGGTTACAAAAAAGCGATACTATAAAGTGCCGCTTTTTTATTTGTTTTGTAGTTAGTTATTATCTAACTTTTTTAAGTAGTTCATCAGCTACTTCTTCAAATTTATCATCTTCAATTGCTTGTCTTAATGTTTTCATTAAGTTGATGTAGAATGCGATGTTGTGCTCTGAAGCTAACATTGAGTATAAAATTTCGTTAGCTTTGAATAGGTGGCGTAAATAGCCTTTAGAGTAGTTTGTGCATGTATCACATGAGCAATTTGGATCTAGGGGGCTTTTATCAAGTTCAAATTCTTTACGTTTAATGTTTACAACACCTTCAGAAGTAAATAGCTGACCGTTACGTGCGTTACGAGTAGGTAGCACGCAGTCAAACATGTCAACACCCTCTCTAACTGCTTTAATAAGGTCTGAAGGGTAACCAACACCCATTAGGTATCTTGGTTTATGTTCTGGCATTAAATCTGCACAAACAGGAACCATTTCATGTAATACTTCATTTGGTTCACCAATAGCTAAACCACCAATAGCATAACCTTCAAAATCTAATTCTTCTAGTTTTTTCATGCTTTCAGCTCTTAAATGTGGGTACATAGAGCCTTGCATAATACCAAATTGAGCGTATCCGGGACGTTTTTCAAATGCTTCACGACATCTTTTAGCCCAACGCATTGATAACTCCATAGATTTACGTGCATCAGCTTCAGTACATGGGTAAGCAGTACACTCATCAAATGCCATTGTAATTGTAGCATCTAAGTTGTTTTGAATTTGAGTTGAAATTTCAGGGTTAATTCTGATTTTTTTACCATCGATATGACTTGAAAATTCAACGCCATCTTCATCCATTTTTCTAATATCAGTTAGTGAAAATACTTGATAACCGCCTGAATCTGTTAAAATTGGTTTTGGCCAGTTCATAAACTTGTGTAAACCACCCATTTCTTTAACTACTTCATCTCCAGGGCGTAAGTGTAGGTGGTATGTGTTACCTAAAATAATATCAGCACCTAATGCATCAACTGTAGTTGGTTTTAATGCTTTTACTGAGCCAACTGTACCAACTGGCATAAATACTGGAGTTTGAATAGTACCATGAGCTGTAGTTATTTCACCTCTACGAGCTTTACCTGATTTTTTTAATAGTTTATATTTAAATTCTGTCATTTTTACCTCTAAAAATTTAATTTTAAGCGACTTTTTACTTTTTTCTGCGCTGTCGTGGTGCTCATGTACTATTTGTACACTGCGCTCCACGTTCTCTAAAAAATTAAAAATCCATCTTAAACTTTTAATTTTTTGTAGTCAAAAACTGTTAATCAAAAAATTTAACTTTAAGCGACTTTTTACTTTTACTTGATTTTCATTGATTAATTTACTATAAATACAAAAAAAAAGCTAGAAAAAATTTCTAGCTTTCGTCGAAAAATACACTATGTTGGGAGGCTTTTCGACTAAAATCGCAATAATAGTACAGTTTATTTAGCCATGCTATCAAACATTGTGTTGAAGTTGTTGCCCCAGCCGGGGTAGTCATTTTGTCTCATAAACTTCTCAGTTTCTTCAATGACTGTAACCATTTCTGCACCGTACTTGTTACAGCGATAGGTTTCAAAAAATACATAATGATTTAATTCCTTCCTCCAAAACTTAATCCAGCGATCTGAGAAATCTTCAGGGTCAGGATTTCCTAGAATTTCCATCCAATGTGCCATTACAACACCAGCGTCGGTATTTCCTTCTTCCCACTGTTTTTGAATTACTTTACCTGTAGTTTTGGAAAATAATTCGTTTTGAATTACTATAGCGTAATTCTTTTCCATTCTCAGGCACATTTCATTGCCATGTGAAGCACCGTCTTTTGCTCCTTGGGTTGCCTGATCTTTAAGTTGAAATATGTCTCTAACAAATTTCGCCATACCGCCAGTTACATCAGCTTGAGCACTAAAAGTAAACAGGCTAAGAGTAACCGTTAGCATTAAAGTAATCTTTTTCATAAAATCTCTCCTTAGAATGTTTTTCCAGGTTTAATATTGTGAAGTTTGTTGTCTAGCTTACAGCGTTTGCGGTACTGAAAGCTATCATAATAGTTTTGCTTTACTAGCTTTTGAGTCTCTATTCTTGAAACCTCTGCAAGTATAGATCCTGCATTAGCATGGCAGCTTGCTAGTGCAAGCGACATTGCAAATCCGACTCTCATAAAACTCACCTTAGTAAATTCTGCCTGGCTTGATGTTGTGAAGCTTGTTGCTAATCATTCTTTGTTTAAATTGATTAGCACTGCGTTCATAGTACATTAAATCAGGCTCTAGGATAGCATTTTGCTTAATCTTAAATTCTCGTTCTGCTTTTAAAAAGCTAGAGATGTCAAAGCAATCATCAGATAGAAGTGCTAGGTCAATTTCATCTGACGGCATAGGTATAAATATTATTAAGTCTAACTTGCTAATAAGTATAGCAGCAACACGTCGATTGATATTTCTTTGAGTCAGATTCTTGTTCATTAAACATGTCCTTATCAAATTTAAAAACATAACAAAATTGGTATTTCTTATTTATGATTATAATATAAAGTTGTAAAAGATTCAAGATGTGTAAAAGCCCCATCTTGTAAATGGGGCTAATTATTTTGTCTTTTAATAGTATCGATCATGTGTTTTGCGCTGTTTGTTATTTCGGTAGTCTAAAGTAGGGCATGAATGAGCCATACTTAGTTCATGGTTATTTTTTTCGTTGAGATTTGGTATTTTGTTTAGTTTTACCTGCTGAGTCTTTTTATTATTAAGATTAAAGACAAGGGCAATCATGATTAGGATATAACGACCAGTTATAGTGCCCATAAAAAAAAGAGCTATTTGTTTGTTTAACATAGAACACTCCTTGGTAAAAAAGGAACAAGGCCTTCAAAAAATATAATACCAAGAAAGATATATAAATGCAAATAAAAAAAGTCAGCTATTAAACTGACTTTTTTAATGGTGGGCGATCCAAGACTTGAACTTGGGACCCCTGCGTTATCAACACAGTGCTCTAACCAACTGAGCTAATCGCCCTTAATACCTTAAATATCACAATAAACCAAATTGTATATGTTGTCAAATAATTTTTGGCCTTTTATTTTAGGGTTTTTTGTAGTATATTGTTTTTTAAAGAAAAAAATCAAGGAAAATTTTATGAAAAACATTACTTTAGAGGTATCTGACACACCAAGGAGTTTACACTTTGACGATATTTATTACAATGTAGACGGTGGATTAGCAGAAAAATATTATGTTTTTATTGATGGTAATAATTTACCACAAAGGTTTGAAAAATTAGAAAAAAACTTTAACTTACTAGAGCTAGGTTTTGGCACAGGGCTTAGTTTTTTACTTACAGCTATAGAGTTTAATAAATTTGATTCAAAATACGAATTGAACTTTACTTCAACAGAATTATACCCTTTAAGCTTTGAAGAAATAGATTTAGCTTTAAAAAAGTGGGATGATTTATACTCTAATAAAATAACTAAAGAGTTCTTAATGCAGTACAAACAAAAAGAATTAATAAAAGATATTAAAATTAAGCTTAATAATGTTAATTTACACATTTTAGTAGGAGATGCCAGAGAAACTCTAAAATCTATAAATGAAAAGCAAAACTGTTTCTATTTAGATGGCTTTGCACCAAGTAAAAACCCTATAATGTGGGGAGAAGAAGTATTCTCACAAGTTAAGAGATTATCTGCTGAAAATTCTACAGCTACAACATACTCAGTAAGCCGTTTAGTTAAGGATATCCTAACATTTGCAGGTTTTGACTATTCAAAAAGAAAAGGCTTTGGTAAAAAAAGAGAAATGATTATTGGAATCAAAAAATAACTATGTTATACTATTCTAGTAGGTTATTTATAACAACGTAATTATTAAGAGGAAAATTTATGACAATTGCTCCAGAGCTAAAGCAACAGTTAGACGAGATTATTGCAGAGCACTCAGTTCTGTTATTCATGAAAGGCAATAAAAATATGCCTATGTGCGGATTTTCAGCAAATACCGTTGAGTGTTTAAAATTAGCAAGTTTTGATAACTTTGCTACTGTTAATGTTTTAGAAAATGAAGATGTTAGAACAGCGATGAAAGAATATTCTGATTGGCCAACCTTCCCTCAATTATATATTGATGGTGAGTTTATTGGTGGGGCTGATATTATTAAAGAAATGTTTGATGATGGCGAATTGCAAGAAATAGCAGAAGAACTAGAAACAAAGTAATTTATATATAAATTAAGAAAAAGAGCCTTTGTTGGTTCTTTTTTATTATAAAAGCTGCAAAGTAAAGGTTAAAAGATGGCAAAAGTGCATGAAATAGAGGCTAAAAACATATTAACAAAAAGTAATCTTCCTTCTGCTGATTATGTTATAAACCCTTATACAGGCTGTGCTTTTTCTTGTTCATATTGCTATGCAAGTTTTATGGGGAGGTTTGTAGATGAGCCTTTAGAAAATTGGGGAAAGTATATCTATATTAAAACCAATGCTGTAGAACTTCTAGATCAAAAATTAGCCAGTATGCGTAAAAAAGATAAAAGCATAATGCTTGCTTCTGTTACTGATGCATGGCAATATATTGAAGAAAAATACGAAATAACTAGAAATCTTTTAAAAACATTAGTAAAGCATGAATACCCAGGTAAAATTCAATGTTTAACTAAATCTGATTTAATTTTAAGAGATTTAGACATAATAAAACAGCTTAAAAACGTTGAAGTTGGTTTTACAATTACATCAACTAAAAATAAGATTAGCAAAGCATTAGAAGTTGCAGCACCTGGTGTTGAAAAGCGTTTAGAAGCTTTAAAAGTATTTAATGAAAATGATATCAAGACTTATGCCTTTATTGGTCCAGTGTTTCCATATTTTATGAATAAACCAGACGAACTAGAAGATATGTTTAGGGTAATTAAAGAATCAGGAACTAATGATATTTTTATAGATATGCTAAATACTAAAGATTATATTGCTAAGAATTTAGAGCCTAGAATAAGTCAGCAATCAGAAGATGTTCAAAAAGCATATTGGGCAATAAAAAATGATGATAAAGAGGTTTTAGCGTTTAAGAGATATATTATGAAATTAGTAAAAAAATATGATTTAAACTTAAATAATAAAAAAAGATAGAGGAGGGAACAGTATGAAAAAAATAATTTACTTTAATGGAATGCCCGGCTCAGGTAAGTTGACAATGGCAAAAATGGTTGCTCAAAAAATTGATGCAAGGGTTATTGATAACCACAAATTTAATAACCTGCTTTTTGATATTAAAAGCTTTAATGAAGAAGTTCCTAAATTTGTTTGGGAAAGTATTAGAAACATTAAAAGAGAAATTTTTGGTCTTTTAGAGGTGCTACCTCAAGATAATGACTATATTTTTACAGGGATTACCACAAAATTTAAAGAAAATATGTCATTTAATGGGGTGAAAGATTTAGCAGAAAAGCTAGATTCAGATTTTTATTTAATTAATCTGGTTTGTGATGAGTCTGAGCTATTAAAAAGAATAGACACCACATCAAGAAAAGAAAATAAGAAAATTACTTGTAAAAAACTATATCAAGAGCTAATTGACGTAAAGAGTTTAAAGCTAATGAATGTTTC
>DMEM01000139.1 GCA_003450915.1 Alphaproteobacteria bacterium | reverse complement strand
GACTGTGTTTCTTTTTTACAAGATGATACATAGTCCCAAAAATCACTAACTAGCTCCTCTAAACGAATGAATTTAGAAATATGAGAATACTTTATTTTTACACTAATATTAGGGTTTTTAGCAAATATAAAAATATATGCCGAAAGTAAAAACTCATGGTTAATATGTCTTTCTAAACTAAAAAGATTCATGAATAAGTTTAGATGCTTATAACAACCTCGGCACATTACCTGAGTATTTTTAGACTCTCGTGAACTACCAGAATCTATAAACTCATTAAAGTAAACTTTAAAGCTAGAACTATCCACCAGTGTTTGTTGACCTTCTGAAATAAAATTTTTTGAACAAATATGACAACAAGGCCCATTTCTAATAATTAGAAATTCTCTATTTTTAACATGAGAATTGAAAAAAACATCATTTTTAAGCATTCCAACTAAAAACTCCTTTAAAATAATAAAACTATTGGCAACAAGGTGTTCTTTTATTTACACTTTTACTCCTGTAAAAATTGTTTTTAATAGGAATGTAGAGTCTTAACATTTTAAAATACTTTGAATAAATCCCAACGTTTGACTTTCCTTGATTAATAATTCTTTGAATATACTTATCAGCTAAGCTTTTATTAACAACTTTCATAAAACGCTTTTCATTTAATACAATATCATTAATTTTTTTATCTGCTCTATCCTGCTTTACATAATTAGCAAAATAAATACAAAATATTGTCCTAACTTCATAAGAACAATAGCTTTTGATAAACTCTACAAAAGTCTCCCATAGTTCTTTTTTTGATTCACAATACCTTAAATATGAAAAACGCTCATCAAAACTAGAATAACTTTCCTGATAGTTAAAAAACTCCAAAAACACCGTTGTTAAAAAGTCATAATTTGCCATATTTTCATACGTAAACATATCTATAAATAAATGCAGACGTTCATGACATTTTTCACAAACTAACAAACTATTTTTCTTTTTGTTTAAACCTAACTTAACATAAGAAGTTATATGATGAACTTGTAAAGCCTGCCACCTAAGAAGAGAGACATTACTTTTTAATTGATCTTGGTAACACATATAACAAATTGTTCCATGATCTTCTTTTAAATTCAAAGCTTGATAAGCAGAAAATCTCCGCCCTTTTGCAACTCCTATCGTCTCATTACAATTTATTGCTTCAATTACCGAATTATACCCCAGCATAAAGCCTCCTTTAGTAAAGACAGCAAACACCACCTTTAACAATAAGATATCAGATTTTAAACTACAACATATAAAACCTCTATAAACAGAATAACAATTAATATTGCAAGATAAGAATAATATAATAACTAAAGTTATAAATTACAAGAAAAAAAGCCACCAAAATGGTAGCTCTTTTTCATAACACCTTAACGCTTATGTTTAGCGTTTCTGTGAATTATCGGAACATAACGTGCATAGAACTTTTGAGAGTCTCTGCCATTAAATAACCAAGCATCAATACATGCAAGATTTTTCTTAAATCGCAGAGACTCAAAAGCTTGCTCCAGATCTCGCTGCTCATATTCAATGTGACGCTGTATAGCCTTATTCAGCCTTTTGCCTTTTGATTTAAATAGCTTATTTATATGGTTATAATAAGCGTATACCAGGTATTGGGTTTCAGGCTCACAAATCTTATCAAATAGATACCAGAACCGATCTGCTAAAACCTGCAAACCATCATAAACCACAGGATCATACTTAACCTTCAAATGTTTATGAGGGTTTAGACAGAAGAAATTAACATAAACCGTTGTCAAGAAATTATGATCAACCCCTTCTATTTCAGCAAAGATATCAATAAAGAAGTGAAGCTCTTCATGACATTTTTTACACATCACCTCTCCATTTTTTGGATCTAACGCAAGATCCTGTTCTTCTTCATCAAGCGCATAAATAGGCTTTTTATGATGACAATGTGCATCATAATCATCTTCATTATAAATAGACTCTGAGCCGCCCTTTTTATTAACATTAAACTTTGCAGAACAAAAAAGACAATGCTCTCCATTTTGCTCAACCATATCTCTTTTAACCCAGACAGGGAACTGCCTTTGCTTTAATCCATTTTGACTATCAGCATTATACTGCATTGACTGCATACCTGCTGTTTCATTATTCTCTAGTACAGACATACCAGCTCCTCATTGCCAAATCGGCAAGATTTATGTAGGAAAAATTCTTTGTTGCACTTATTATATGAATGATGCACTATTTTTTCAATAAAAAACCTCCAACAAAGGAGGTTTTTTTAGATCATTAAGCATAACACTCAACCATCTTGCGGTATTTGCCGATTATTGAGGCATACTTATCACTAATACGCAGTGCTTTTTGAAAAAGCCTAACAACATGGTGACGTTTAAGTTTGCAGTTTTTTTGAAAAGGACGACTTTTCAAATGCTCTTTCTTGTACTTCATATAAGCATAAAAAAGTGCCTTAACTTCATCCTGACATCCTAAAACAAACTTCCAGAAGGTACTCATCATTTCTTGAGCATCTCCAAACTTTTCAGGATCAAATCGGTTTGACTGCCTAATTCCCCTACTATTTTTTGCAAAATTATTTGCAAAAACATAAGTCAATAGTTCATAATCAACATTCTCTTCAATTCTAAACATATCAATGAACATATGTAGTTCTTCATGACACTTAAGGCACATAACAAGGTAATTACTCTCATCTTCTATGCCTTCATTAGCTAGAGGATGAATATGATGAACACTGAAAAGTTCATAAATTTTTTGAGCTGGCTTTAGTTTTTTTGCTTGATTTATACCACAAAAATAACATGTACAGCCATTTTTCTTAACAATCCTTTTTCGAGATCGTCCTTTTAAAGTTCTACAAACTTTTCTTTCAATAAACATAAGCCTATCCTTGGCATAAAGCCTTTGACCAGGTAATACTCCTTTATGTATATAGTGATTAATTTTTTACTGACAAAAAAGAGAGTCCAACACTAAAGTTAAAGCTCTCTTTTCGATAATGAACACAACCTTATAAAAAAATAGAGATGCACATACACCTCTATTCCAAATATCACTCATTCCCATACCTTGCACAAAACTCAAAGCCCCAAAATACAGATACCATTTCTACAAGCTCCTCAAAATTATCATCTGAAATAATATTTGGAAGAGTTTTTAATGTCTCCTTATTAAAATGAGAATGAGATGGCTCTGTTTTTAGTTCAAAACAAGACTGATTAAAGAACTCTGCAAAATCTAAACAATCTGTTTTATTTTTAAAAACAAGAGTAAATATTAAAGTTGAAGAGTCATAATAAAGCTCAGATTCAACATCAAATCTAAATTCTGCTATAATATATAATATAAAACATAATAGCATCATAAACTTGTACATCTTTTAATGGATGTTTATCGTTAACTCTCCTATCACAAAGAATATTAACCCTGTCTTTTATAATATTAATAGGCTTTAAAGCAACTCCAGACATTACAACTAAGTGTCTAACATCATCGACAAGACCACTA
>DMEM01000113.1 GCA_003450915.1 Alphaproteobacteria bacterium | reverse complement strand
CAAAAGCAAAACAAGTTAGAAAAATTAGAGTACTTTTAACAATGTTTGTAATTACACTTACACACTTATTTTCTGTATTTATTTATTCTTTAGTCTATTATTCAATGGACAATCACTTTGGAATGGGTACTTTAGCAGGGCTAGGACTAAATACCTTAAATTTTTATGATTATATTTATTATTCTTTAATTGTGTACACATCGCTTGGTTTTGGTGATATTTATCCGGTTGGAGGTTTAAGAATACTTTCTGGACTTGAAACATTAAACGGGCTAATTTTAATAGCATGGTCAGCTTCATACACATACCTTGTAATGAGCAAATACTGGAGATTTGAAGAACACCACGCAAGCATTACAGCTAAACAAACAAAAGAAACAAATAAATAATGACAGATTTTTTAATTCTTCTATTAACAGGGATTTTTGTAAACAACTTTGTATTAGCAAAGTTTTTAGGCCTATGTCCATTTTTAGGTACAAGTAATAATTCTAACTCATCAACAGGTATGAGCTTAGCTGTTATTTTTGTTTTAACATTTGCATCATTTACAACATATGTAGTTAACAGTTTAATTTTAAAACCTTTCGAATTAGAGTTTTTACAAACTTTAGTATTTATTTTAATTATTGCGAGCTTTGTTCAATTTATTGAAATGCTCTTAAAAAAATACTTCATAACGCTATATCAAGCGTTAGGTATTTTCTTACCGTTAATTACCACAAACTGTGCGGTACTTGGAGTTGCTTTATTAAATAGTTCAAAAAATAATTCTTTATTTGAAGCAACTACTTTTGGCTTTGCAGCAGGTTGCGGTTTTGCTTTAGCGCTTGTTATTTTAACAAGCATTAGAGAAAACCTGCACGATTTTAACCTACCTAATGCATTTAAAGGCAATGCCATTGTCTTTATTACAATAGGAATTTTGGCTATGGGCTTTATGGGCTTTCAGCTAATAGGAAAATAAGACTATGATTTATTTATTTCTATTAATTTTAACAATTGCGATTTTATTGCTGATAGCCGATAAGTTTTTAAAAACATCAGAGAATGAACTTGTAACTAAAATTAACGACATTTTACCGCAAACGCAATGTGGACAGTGCGACTACCCGGGATGTAAACCATATGCTGAAGCTGTTGCCAATGGCGAAGCTGAAATTAATAAGTGCCAGCCAGGTGGTGAACGAGTTATTAAAGAACTTGCTGAATTATTAGGCCGTGAAGTGCTAGACCCAGCAAAAGAGAAGAAAACTCCGCAAGTAGTTGTTATCGATGAAGACAAATGTATTGGCTGCACTAAATGTATTCAAGTTTGTCCACCCGATTGTATTATAGGTGCAGTAAAGAAAATGCACACTGTTGTAGAAAAAGACTGCACAGGCTGTGAATTATGTATTGAGGTTTGTCCGGTTGATTGCATCGATATTGTACAACTAAAACAATCGTTCAAATACAAAAAAGTAAAGGTTAATATAGACTAATTATGTTAAAAAAATTATTAAAACAAAACATCAAAACTAAAGGTTTGCAGATTAAGCCAGGCTTAAAAGCTGCAAGCTTAGATATTGCTCAAATTAGTGATATTAATAGTCTTGTTTACCCTCTTGAAGATGCGAAGTTAAATACGTACATACCTACCGTATCAATTGGAGATAAAGTAAAAAAAGGACAAGTTATTGCAGAAGCTGAAAATGCTCATGGTCTAAAAATTTTAGCTGCTCTTGATGGTGTTATTGAAACTATTGATGAAGTTAAAGCTCCTCTACCACAAAAAATAACACCAGCACTTATTATAAAACCTGATAATAAAAAGTATTGGTTTGATGATGTATTCTTTAACATTGATGTAAAGCTGGATGAATACCCGAAAGAAATGATTTTTGAGAAAATAGTACAAGCTAATATTCAAGGTTTAGGTGGCGGTTTATTTTTATCTGCTAAAAAAATACTTGGTAGTAATATTGAACATATTGTTTTAAACGCTGTTGAGTGTGAGCCTATTTTAAACTGCGATGAAGCTGTATTATATAACTACTTAGCTGAAGTTTTAGCAGGTGGTATTTTCTTAAAAAATGCAGCAAAGGCAAAAACTATTACAATTGTTTTAAAAGAGAATAAAAAAGATCTTATTAATCATATAAGTCACTTTGTTAAAAATAATGAACAATTCAACGGCATTAATTTAGCGACTGTACCGGATTTATACCCAAGCGGTGCAGAAAAAGAAATCTTAAAACATGTTTTTAATACAAAGCTAACAAGTGCACAACATGCTACAGACCATGGATTTTTAATGCAAAACGTGATGACTTGTGTTTCTATTTTTAGAGCTGTAACTTGTGACTTGCCTCAGCTTGAGAGAGTTTTCAGTGTATTTGGTAAAAATATAGAGAGCCCAACAAATTTAGTAGCTCCTATTGGTGTTACTGTTGAAGATATTCTAGCATTTTTAAAAATAGATTCTAATAAAGTGGACTCTATTAGAATTGGCGGATTAATGATGGGTGAAGATATTGTTAAAGGAACATCACGTAAACACTCAGCCTTATTAAAATCAAGCAATGGTATTATTTTAAATACATACGAAGACAAAGAAGTTTCAGAATGTATTAATTGCGGTGAATGCGTAAAAGCATGCCCTGTTGACTTAGTGCCTAATAAGATGTTTAAAGCTGCTCAAGCTGATGACTTTAACTCTTCATACTTAAAAAACCTGAGTGAATGCATGAACTGTAACTTATGTAATTATGTGTGCCCAAGTAATATTGATTTAGTTGGTATGTTTAAATATGCAAAACAGCAAAAAGCGATGATTCAAGAAGAACAAAAAAGAGCTGAATACATTAACAACCTTACTCAAAAGAAAATTGAACGTACTAAGTTTGAAAAACAGGAAAAAGAACGTATTAAACAAGAGCGTAAATTAGCAAGACAAAAACGTTTGGAAGAAAAACAAAAGAAAGAACAAGAAACTAATGAAACCACTGCTTAGTTTAAAAAACGATACTCATAAAATAATGTTTGAAGTAATTATTTCACTTATTCCTGCTATTTTATATAAAGTCTATATTTTTGGTTGGCTTGGAGCATTTAGCTTAATAACTTTAATTGCTACAGCTTTAATAACAGAAAAAGCACTAAGCAAAATCTTACAGATTAAATCTGACTTAGGAGATTATAGTTCTTTAATTACTGCTATTTTATTATTCTTAGCCTTAAATTGTAATATGCATGCTTTTATTTATATTATGGCATCCTTAGTTGCTATTGGCTTAGGTAAAATAGTTTATGGAGGCTTTGCTAAAAATATTTTTAACCCGGCTATGGTTGGTTGGTGTTTTGTAATGATTAGTTTTCCACAGTATATGACTAAGCATATTGATTATAATAACTCTATTAACTTTATCGATAGCTTAAGGGTGTTCTTTAGCTTTTATAATATTGATAGCTTAACTCAAGCAACGCCTTTAACTCAATATAAACATGACCAAGGACTTTTTGATTCAAATTGTATGATCGCAACTTTAAACATTCTAACGCTTATCGGAGGTCTTTATCTAATTGCTAAAAGAGTTATTAGTTATATCTTCCCATTATTTATCAGTCTTGGTGTTATTGTTGCCTTATTTACTTTTGATTATGAACTTTTTGCAGCGAGCTCACTATTCTTTTTATATGGTCCGATTATATTAGCTGCATTTTATATTATTACAGACCCTGTTTCATCACCTAGTTTAGTAAAATCACAAATGGTTTATAGTTTTATGATTGGCTTTGTTAGTATTTTAATCGCCAAGCTGGGGGTATTCCCTATTGGTGTAGCTTTTGCTGTACTGCTAATGAATTCTATTAATTTCATTTTAGATAAAGTATTTAATAAAGGAGTAAACTATGAAACTAAATAAACAATCTTCTATCTACTTTATTGCTTTCTTCACTTTTGTAGTTTTTGGCTTTGTTGTTATTTTAAACATGGCTAATGAATTTATGAAAGATAAAATTGAATTTGCAAAAAACAACGAAATTCAAATACTACTAAAAGAAAACATGCCTTGTCTTGATATAAAACATGGGCAAATTGCTGATAATAACTTCTATTATTGTCAAAATAACAACTTAATTGCTCTACATCATTTCTCTCCTGTAGCATATGCTGGTAAAATTGAGTACCTTGCTGTATTTGATAGCAGTAATAACTTTATCAAAAGCATAAATATCATTACACATAAAGAAACTCCAGGTCTAGGCGATAAAATTAATGATCATCATTGGCTTGCAAGTTTATATAATAAAGCTTCTAGCATATTAAGACTAAAGAAAGAAGGCGGAGAAATTGACTCATTCACCGCAGCCAGTATTACTCCAAAAAGCTTTTTAAAAGGCCTGCAAAATGATATTACATGGATTCAAACAAATAAAGCAACAATAAGTCAAATAACAAAAAGGTAGCCAAAGAATGACAATAAAAAAAATTGGTATTATTTTAAGTTTAATTTTTAGTATTAGCAATGCTTATGCTTTTTCTTCAAACAGAACCACTTACGAATTTAACTATAAAGAAACAAACATTGAGTTAATCGGGAGTTACTTTGGCCGAGAAGTTTTAATTAAGCCTAGAGATGATATGTTTCAAGTAAGCAATGAAACAATAGTAAATGCTTATAGAAATTTTTTTACAGCTTACCATAAACAAAAACTAAACTGGCTTGCCAATAACACAGTTGGAAATGCAAAAAACTTTACAAAATATACACAAAAGCACTTACAGCTTTATAAAAACAATCTAACACACATCTATGGATATGCACTATATGAAAAGTATGTAATTTTACTTTTAAAGCAAAAAGAATTAGGCAAAAAACACATATTTGTAATGATCAAAGATAAAGATGGAATGTATAAGGCATCTTCTGATTTTAAAGAGCTACACTCTATTCAATATGAAGCAATAAAAGAAGCATTCATTGGGCACGGGTCATTAAAAATATTCAAACGAAAA
>DMEM01000091.1 GCA_003450915.1 Alphaproteobacteria bacterium | reverse complement strand
GACGATATTCCTTCTATTATTCATAATTTAAAAAAAGCTTTCAAAAAATTTATAACTTTAAAAGGACAATTCTTAGAAGAAATTGAAGACTTTAAAGATGAAATAAAAGACATCGAAGATGATCTTCTATCTAATGATAAGATTCATAAAGATGAGATGACAGAAGTAAAAAAAGATAAGAAGGAGAAAAAAGATGGAAAATAATCTAGTCGACATGTCTTTTTCTCAACATTTTAACGAGCTTAAATCACGCATTATAAAAATTTTAGCAGTTTTTGCTCTATCATTTTGTGTTTGCTACTTCTTCAAGCAAGATTTATTCACTATTTTAGCAGAACCTTTAAAGGTAATTTTAAAAGATAACCAACATTTTATTTTTACTCACTTAGCTGAGGCATTTTTTGTTTTTCTTAAATTATCATTCTGGGGTGCACTATTTATAACAATTCCATTTGCTTTAATTCAAATCTATTTATTTATAGCTCCCGGGCTTTATAAAAATGAAAAGAAATTTATAATCCCTACTTTTGCATTTTCAGTAATTTTATTTTATGCAGGAATTACTTTTGTTTATCTATTTTTAATGCCTAAAGCGTGGGAATTCTTTTTAAGTTTTTCTCAAAGTAATTTAGATATAGCTTTGCAGGCTAAAATTTCAGAATACTTTAACTTTTCATTACAGTTAATGTTAGCTTTTGGTTTAGCTTTTCAAATGCCTATTTTATTACTAGTTTTAGCCAAAATTGGTTTAGTTAATTCAGACATGTTAAGCAAAGGCAGAAAATATGCAATTTTAGCAATGGCAATTATTTCAGCTTTATTAACCCCGCCAGATTTAATCAGCCAAGTTGCTTTAATTATCCCCTTAGCATTAATGTATGAAATAACAATTTTATTGCTAAAGATAAATAAAAGTAGTAAGATATAATCGTAAATATTTAAGAAAATATAAAAGGAATAAGACAATGCCAATAGGATTTACAGAATTAGCTTTAATATTAGTTTTAGTACTAATTTTATTTGGTGCAGGCAAACTACCAAAAGTAATGTCAGACTTAGGCAAAGGCGTTGCATCATTTAAAGAAGGCTTAAAAACTTCAGACAAGCAAGAGTCAAACAAAGAGAATAAAGAAGAAAAATAATTTTCTATCCATTTTAATTTAATTCAAAAGGTTTTCATCATTAAAGACCTTTTTTTATTGCTCCTATTGATTTTAAAGCTTAATTACTATATAAATAAGGCTACTTCTAATAATAAACCCTACTAACTTTTATGAATACTACAAAATTAGTAATACTATCACTTGATGATGTTTTAATTAACCCTAAAAATTTCTTAGCTTCCATTTGGACAGAAAGTCTAGAAAAAGATTTTAACTTAAAAATAAGCCAAAATCATTTTTCAAGTAAATACTTTCATTTAAATGCACTTGATACTATCAGAGAGTTATCTCAAGCTTATGGTATTAAAATTCCTGAAAGCTATATTATGAAAGCAATAAACCCAGATTTGCAGAAACTCTTTTATGATAAAATGGAATTACTAGAGTACAGCATTTTATGCTCGAGTAATTTAACAACTGGCAGCTATAAAATAGCTGTGTATACCAAGCTACAATCTACCGTAGCTAAAAAGGTACTAAAAAAACTTGAGCTAACCGATAACATATTTTACAGACATAAAACATCACCAAAAGGACTTGATAATAACGATCTGAAAAAAATATGTGAACAAACGAGTACACATATACAAGATGCTACGCTAATTGCATCAAACCTAAGTGACATTAAAAAAGCTAACCGCTTTGGCATTTATTGTTTTGGAGCACTTGAGCTGCATAAAGATAATCAACATGTTATAAATACAATAAATAAAACTGCGGATAAAATAATCGAATCAAATATAACCTTAAGACCAGAACTGGCTTGTCACTTTAGGTAAATACTGAAAAAAGCTCCCAAATGGGAGCTTTTTTGTTTATTATTAAATATTATTTAGTCACGATCACGACCTTCATGGTTTCTATCACCTGGAGCACCATCATCATCTCCTGCTACACGTGCAGAACATCCTTGTGATGCTGGTGGTTTTGCAGATGGGCAATAGCCATTTGAACACCATACACTACGGTATTGAGTACCATTAAAGTAGCAGAATCCCCAGTCTCTATTGCATGGCTGATCTAATGCTGAGCATCTACCCCAGCCACCTGTTAACCAAACCCCTGCACAAGTATTTGTATTACATGCTTGACTATTTATTGGCTGTGGATAATTTGAACAATTGTAGCCTGCATCACACGTTACTGAACGAGTTTGAGTTCCTCCTCCACAAGATTTACTACATGCTCCCCAACCTAATACTGTCCACGGTTTTTCACACGCTACTGAGCTTGAATTTGGCTTTGACACTGAAGTACAATGGCTTTTCGTTACTTGAATAGCCTTATTATTTTTATCTTTATAATAACATCCATAGATTTTTTCTTTAGTTATATCTGAGTTACATTTTGCACCATAGCCTTCAAATTTCCAATAGTATTTTAAATCTGAGCCTTCTGATGATTTTTTACATACTATATTACCGTTTGAATCTTCATAACGATATTCATCACTTGCTGCTATACAATCTGA
>DMEM01000034.1 GCA_003450915.1 Alphaproteobacteria bacterium | reverse complement strand
AATATCGCTATTGGAGCTTTTGCTTAATTCCTGTGATATAAAATCAAATTCCAAACCAAAATTTCAATTTTAAAATTAAAAATTTACCAAGTATAAAAATAACATAGTACAGACCTAAGCGGCTAAGTTTTGGAGCCACTTCCCAGAATTAAATTGAAAAATACAAAGGATAAGTTTTAAAAGTTCTTCAATAACAACAATAGAATAAATATAAACCACTGACATTGAAATTGAATTTAAGTACAAAACAAGAGGCAAAGTAAATAGCCATTGAAAAATAAAATCACATCTCAAACAAAAAAGGCCATCACCGCCAGCTCTTATAACACCGTTCATCAGCTGTATTGATAAACTTTTGATGAATATACTAAAGGTCATAATATAAAAAAACATATCAGCATCGATAATCAATTGATTAAAACCAAATGATTTAAAAATTAAATCTTTAGACATCAAAAGTAGCATTGAGATTAAAAATGACATTAAAAATGAGCTTATAATTGATATTTTAGCATCTTCAAATATATAATCATTACTTCTATTAGGTATATCTTTCCCTATTTCGATACCAGTTGATACAGAAAGCCCAATAGTAAAAGAGAGAACGACAGCTTCAATTGGACTAATTATTGACATAATATAGAGCACTTCTTGATCTCGACTTCCTAGTAAAATATAAAAAGCGGAAGCACCTACAGCCCAAACAATACCTGAAGATGAAGAAAAAAAAGCTTGCTTACATATTCTAGACATTAATCCTGGTTTATAACACTTCATTCTAAACAAGTCAAAAAATCGTCTATAGGATATATAAAGAATAATTAGACATTCTATTAAAGAGCTTATAACAGTGCCATAGGCAGCACCTATCACACCAAGTTTGAAATTGTATATTAATACAAAACTAAGAGTAATATTAATAAAAACAGAAACAATCGATATAACAGACGGAGTCCTATAATCACCTTTAATACGAATTAGACTCGATAATGTTAACGTTACGGAAATAAATATAAGACTTGGAAGAACAATATCTATATAACTAGAGGATAAAGAAAGTATACTCTTATTTCCACTTGAAAATAAGAGTATATAATCTTTAATGTAATATACTAAAATGATAATAAGTATAGCAGCCCCGCAGCCAAACCTAAGGGTAAATTTACTAGAATAGCTTATACATTTAACACTTTCAGAGTTATGAGACATCACATAACTAGCACCTGTTGAGATACCTGATAAAATTATAA
Organism: Alphaproteobacteria bacterium; assembly: GCA_003450915.1. Taxonomy (GTDB): domain Bacteria; phylum Pseudomonadota; class Alphaproteobacteria; order UBA1280; family UBA12223; genus UBA12223. The sequence continues at coordinate 2,032 of DMEM01000034.1, read as the reverse complement.
AGGCAACAAGAAAAATTTTTGATGCTATACCTACGGCAGAAACACTTTCAAAACTTGATAAAGTTAACAAATATGTATCAACAAATGATTTAGATGAAACAATTAAACTCTGAACAGCGATCGGCAATGCGATAGAGTAAAGATAAAATATTCTTTTTAACATAAGAGTACCAAATGGGAAGCTATTCGCTTCCCATATTAATATTAAGATGATATTTCAATAGAATGTTTATAAGTTTCATTTAATAAGGAGAACTCAATAAATGTATTTATATATCCTACTTTTGACCCACAGTCATAACTTTTTCCAATCATATAGTAAGCACAGGAGTTATATAACTCACTAATTGCTGTTGTTAATTGGATTTCTCCAGAAGAGTCTGGAGTTACATTACAAAGTAAATTCCAAATATTTCCTGTAAATATGTAACGACCAATAGCCGAGAAATTAGAATTTATTTCACCATTGAGAGGCTTTTCAACCATGTTTACAATCTTACTTATAGAACCTGGTGAAAAATAATTTTTATTTTCAACATCTATTATTCCATAAGATGAAATTTGATCCCATGGAACATCTTTTACCATCACTTTACTTAGGTGATCTTGATAAAAACTTTCTTTCATACTTTTAAAAGATCTATTTGACGGTTTCAGTAAGACATCAGGTAAAGCTACTGCAAAAGGCTTATTTCCAATATAAGGGTATGCACACAACACAGCATGGCCTAAACCCAATGGCTCTTTCTGGTAAATGTATTCAAACTTAATGCCTTTATACATATCATTGTTATCAAAGTAATCTTTGATAGATTCCTTTCCTGGGCCTAACACAAAAACTATTTCTTTAAACCCTGAGGCAATACATTCACCAACAACATAATCAATAACCGGTTTATCTGTAACTACCAACATTTCTTTGGGGATACTTTTACTAGCAGGGAACATTCTGGTGCCACGACCTGCTGCTGGGATAACTACTTTCATATTAACTCGAGGTTTTTGACTACTTTAGCGGGATTACCCATAACAATTGAGTATGCTGGCACATCACGAGTAACAACACTATTAGTTGATACCACTGCATTCTCTCCTACAGTTACACCTTTCAGAATTGTTGCGCCTTTTCCTATCCAAGCATGTTCCTTAATTATGACTGGTTTTGATAATATACGTTCGGCTTCATCGCTTTCCCCCCTTCCAAGCAACGGGTGACCATCAGAATCCATAATCGTAACACCAGGACCGAAAGTGACATTGTCTTCGACAGTTACAGATTCATAGGAAATAATACACGTACCTTGTAAAACAACATTGTTGGCGATAGAAATAATACCTGGATTTCCATCGTTAACTTTAACTGATGTTAGCTTTATTTTACTGTTTGTGAATGCAAGGATATCTCTCGACTCTAGATAACACCTCTCACCAATACTGATAACATTTTTAAATGTATCTTTATTAACAGGAAGGTCACTGTATTTTTCATCATAACACCAGGTAAAAGTGAGATCAGGGTCACCACAGGCAGCACTGGTTTGTCCAAGTAACGAGCTAGAGCCATCAAATTCTGTAAGGTAAATGTTTTTATACAAAGGCATTACATATGCTCCGCATTTAAAAATATTGATTTATTGAGAGAGAAAATTTTATCTTCTATTGGTACACTATAGAAAGATGTTTGCCATATATTATATTTATCATGAATTCTCATTGCTGCACTATTTGCTTCTTCTGCTTTATCACTAACTTCTTTTTCATGAGGCCAGTGAACAGAGCATAAACCTCTATCTACAACAAATTTATTGTTATTCATAAATAATCTGATGCCGAGGTCTACATCTTCCCCCCCCCATGAATTAAATGACTCATCAAATGCGCCAGATTTAATTAATTCCTTTCTTTCTGCAGAAACATGGCAAGTCCAAAAAAGATCAAATGGCGCTGGCCAAGATGAAATATTATAGCCAAATTCATCATATAGTGATTGTCTAATATCTAAAGCATTTAGGTCTTCCATCATAGAAATTAA
>DMEM01000020.1 GCA_003450915.1 Alphaproteobacteria bacterium | reverse complement strand
CATGGAGTTTAACTACATACCATAGTTAACTCTTACCTTTTATTAGTTCAGAAGGATTTTGAATGAAAGCATCCCAAAAACTAAAGAAAATAGTACAAAAACCAGATATGATATATTTAATTCTTCTATCTGGAAAAAGAGAGCCTTTCCAAAAAGATGGCACATACCTAACTGTACCAACGTTCATAAACCTTCCCAGAGAAGACCGAGACCTTTATAAGATTATAAGAAACGACCGCAAAATTATTATAGAAGATATCTCCCCCGAAAAGCTTAACCGGGCTGTAAATCAAGAGAATCATATTAGATTCTCAATTGAGAAAATGAAAGAAAAGCTCAAAGAGCTTGGATTTCACTTCAGCTTAGATGATAAAGCACCTTTAGAGGATCAAATGGATCATCTAATAAAGCAATTGAAACAAGTAACGTCTTAAAACCTCACCACTACTATAAAAAACTAGTTTTCATTAACAACTTCAGGAGAAAACATGGACGATATAATTCACAACTCGAACCTGTCAAAAAGACAAATTCGTATCAACAGAATTACTGAAGCTCTAAACAATGACCATGACCTGCAGGATTTTTTCATTGCCTGTAATATAGAACCAAAAAAGAAAGACCTTTTTTTCGTGTCTTTCCAACCTGATGATGTCAGCTACGACATAGATAAATTGAGAAAGCTGTTCTTCCTTACAGAGCGCCCAGAATCTTTTGCTGATGGTAAAGTTCTTAGCCTTGATGGACTGAGCGGCTATGAGGTCAAGTATATTATTAATCATCGTCATCATACTCTGGTAAGTAAGAAAAACTTTCTGGTTGACACATTAACAGAGCTAGAAATTGAAGTTCCTGATAAATATAAGTTTGTATCAAACAAGCTTATTGCAGAGCTGACTGATAAGGCTATTAAGCATCTCCGACAAGATCTCGTTCAAGCATTTAAACAAAGACTTGAAGAACTTGACTCTGCGAAGAAGCCTGAACCAGCCTAAACGTTTTTCTAAATAACGACAAAAACCCTCTTCTCGAGGGTTTTTTATTTTAATATTAGTCAATTAAATGCTTAAAGCAGGCATTACTTTATAAAATATTATTGGGTCTGTATTATCAGAACCTAACCAATTAATTCTAAAATTACCTTTATCATCTCCATCTCCACCATCTATATACTCATCCAAATTTAAAACAAAAGCCTCTGCATTTGGAAACTTTGTTGAAGAGTCACCTTGAGTTAAATGGGACTTTAACCAATAACCACATGGATTTGATGTGTCACACACAGGACTACTTGAACCTGTTGTTCCCCCAAGGCCTGTATCTTGCTGTTTATACAAAAACCATCTAAACATTGGAGAGGTTCCATCTTCAATTTGAAAAACACTAACTTTTTTATAATTTATATAAGGACCTTTCCAGCCTGGTAAAGATGGGTTCTCTATAATTTCTGATATATTCATTGCCATAGTATTAAACATACTAGGCGCCTGGCCTGTATCTAATACAAACTGTTCAACTGACTTTGCTGTTTCAATAATTCTTTGGTTAGTTTGAGCTATTTTAGCTTGTTTAATCGCTGAATATAATGCCGCGCCTGATATCACCGATAATGCTCCAAATATTGCCAAGGCTATTCTAGCATCAAGCCCGAACATCGCACCCTTGGCAGTTTGCACTCTAATCGCTTGCTGACCTTCGACTAACCTAAAGGTAAGTCTACGGAGCCTTGCTAAAAACAATCCCCCAGATTGTTTTTTTAACGCTCGAGCTTCAAGCCCAAACATTGCTCCTTTATTAAATTTCATTCCCTATTCTTTCTTTTTCTTATTTTTTAACAGGAGCTATTTTAAAGTAAGTTCCCCATTTACTGCTAGCACTAACATATCTCCACCTGAAGTTACCATCTTTTGCTCCATCACCATTATCCACAATATCATCAACTGCTTTCATTAACGTTTCTGATTCAACTCCACTAATATGCGCCCAAGCATAACAAATATTTGAACCATCGCATAAGCCTGCAGGGTACCAGTTTACTGTATCTCCCCAACCTCCTGAGTCTGAAATTTCTGTTATATATATATCTTGATACTTAGAATGATGAAGTGTTGTACCTGTGGTTTTATAAGGCAAATAAGGACCTTTCCAGCCTTTTACTGTAGAACTAATAAGCTCACTACCATCATATGTATGATCTGTCCAGTCACTAGCTGCTGTAGTTAATACAGGTGGCAATTGGCCTGTATCTAAATAATATGATTCCCAAGCTTTTGCAATTTCATTTAAATCAGCAAGTAGTGCTGTTGCATGTGATTTTTGAATAGCCCCATATAACGCCGCACCTGATATTACCGATAATGCTCCAAATATTGCCAATGCAATACGAGCGTCAAGCCCGAACATTGCACCTTTGTTACTTCGGCAAAATTTTGCATTTTCTAGCATAGATTCCAGATCAAGTCTGGAATGACAATGTTTTTTTAGTACATTTTTTAAATTCATTTTAACCTCTTATATTTTCTTTAATGTGGTATTTGGGCAGAATAATTGTTTTATTTTATAAGGAAGTTTACTAATTGTAAATGACGCTAAAATAAAGCAATTAAGCAAACTAAATAGCCATTAAAGTTATTCTAGTTCAAATTCATTGTCATTTGCATCTTTCCAGGCATCTAAAAACTCATGCATATGCGCTTGTTCAACTTTATCTGAATCTTCTAAGAAATGTTTCATATCTAAAACTGCTGAGTTATAATTTTCTTTACTCATATTACCATTCATTAACTGAGCTCTAAGATAAACTAGATATGTATTAATAACATCAGTTTCACAATAATCCCTAATTTCTTTTACCTGATCATTATCATACATTACTGTAACTTTAGAACCATCAACTCCAAACTTACCAGGAAAACCTAAAATTGAGCAAACTTCATTCAGCTTACCTCTAGTTGATGCACCATAATCTGATAAAGTTTCAAGTAGGTCACAGTGCCAATCTGCACTATAGCGAGAGTTATAACCATTCCATTTATCACCTAATTTATAAAGTGCTGTTGCTGGAACCCCGTATTTCATTGCCCTATACTTTAATACAGGAACATCAAAGCCACGACCGTTATAACTAACAAGCCTTGGTTTTGCGCCATTCATAAATTTAAAGAACGCTTCAACTAGCTCTTTTTCAGATGAATCTATTGAACCACCCGACCTTACATCTCTTAAAGTATAGCTTTCACCTGATGAATCTCGGTGAATATCAGCTACAACATATGAAATTGCTACCATTTTATGAAACATTTGACGTGGAAATGAGTTTCTACCACCTGTTACATCTAAATGATAACGATCTAACTCTTCACGTAGTTCATCTACATTGTCTGATTGAAAGTCTGTTAAATTTTTAACAGCATCAGTATCTGGAATTGTTTCAATATCAAAAACAAATAATTTATCGTGTAGCATAGTAGTTCTCTTTTTATATGATTATTTTTTAAGCAGTTGCTTTTTTCATTTGTAGTTTTATGATATAATAGTTCTTATGAAATTTCAAGAAAAGTTAATAAAAGGTAGCTTTATTAAGCGCTACAAAAGGTTTTTTGCAGATGTCGAGTTGCATAACGGCGACACTGTAGTATCTCATTGTCCAAATACAGGCAGTATGAAAGGTCTTTTAGACTTTGATTCTGCTTATATCTCTCATGTTGATGATCCAAAAAGAAAATTAAAATACACTCTACAAATTATTGAAAAAGATAATGTTAGAGTTGGTGTTAATACTCACCTGACTAACCATATTGCGGTTGAAGGTATTAAACTTGGACTAATCGAAGAGTTAAAAGAATATAAAGAATTAAAAACAGAAGTAAAATACGGATCTCAAAATTCAAGAATTGATATTCTACTTACTGAAGAAGATAACACTTTACACTATGTTGAAGTTAAGAATACGACTTTAGCTGAAGGTGATAAAGCTAAGTTTCCCGATGCTGTAACTACTCGTGGCCAAAAGCATTTACAAGAGCTAACAGAAATGGTTCAAGCAGGTCATAAGGCTAGTATGTTATATATTGTAAATAGAAATGACTGTAATGAGTTTTCTCCAGCTACAGAAATTGATCCTGAGTATACAAAACTATTAAAACAAGCTGTTGCCTCTGGTGTTCAAGTTCTTGTTTATTCGTGTTCATTAAGCGATGAAGAAATTATCATCGATAAAAAACTAAAAGTAAATATAGACTAAATTATGGAATTTATTGTTTTTTCAAGTGGCTCAAAAGGAAATTGCTCGGCTTTAAAAATTAAAGACGAGATTATTCTTATTGACTGCGGTTTACGTTTTAACCAATTAAAACAAGCCTTTGCAAATAACAATTTAAAACTTGAGAAAATTAGCAATGTTATTATTACCCACGAACATACAGATCATATCCTTGGGCTAAAAACCTTAACCAATAATTTAAAAAATGTAACAGTTCTACTAACTAAAGGAACTTTTATTGCCTATACTGAAAAAGCAAAACATATTATTTCGAACCATAAGTTTGTGTGCCCTCATAATAAGTTAGCTTTAGCAGGTTTAGAGTTTGACTTTTTCCCTACTATGCATGATGCTCGAGAATCTATGGGTTTTACCATTGAGCACAATGATAAAAAGTTTAGCTATTTAACTGATTGCGGTAATATCAATGAACATATCTTGAATAAAGTTAAAGGAAGCTCTCATTTAGCAGTTGAATCAAACTACTGCCCTGAAATGCTAGCAAATGGTCATTATCCAGAATTTTTAAAACAACGAGTTGCTGGAGACTATGGGCATTTATCAAATTATCAAACTGCAAACTTATTACAAAAAGTGAAAGATGGTTTACAACATGTTTGCCTAATGCATTTAAGTGAAAACAATAACAACCCTACTATTGCACATAATATTTGTAAGAAAGCTTTAAATAAAGATACAATATTACATGTAGCAAGTCAAAATAATGGTTCAGAACCATTTACAATATATTAAAAAATAGAAAGAATTTACATAATGGATCAAAATATTATTATTCAAGCAATTAAAAATGCAGTTCCTGACGCTGATGTTAAAATTTTAGACCCTCTAAATGATGGGGTTCACCTACAATGTGTAGTAACAGCAGAAAGCCTAGCAGAATATAGCCGTATTGAGCGTCAAAGAATTGTAAATAATGCCATTAAAGAATTCCTAGATAGTGGTAGGCTGCACGCATTAGGAATAAAAATAAAAACAAAGTAAGACTTGACAACTTTCCCTTAAAAATTAATTATATAACAACAATATACTTTTAATTTTTTTGATAAATAACGAAGGTTGTTTATGAACCTAATACAAGCTGAACTATATGTTCTTGATGCATTGAAATCTCAACAAATTTCTCTAAATACAGTTCTAGACATTAGAAGAGTCTGTTCTAAAAAAGACAAGCTAAATCTAACTGAAGAGCAATGGAATCAATATTTTGAGATAATCGATAAACACTTAGTAAAAGAAATGAGTATTATTTCAAGAAAACTTCTAACATTACCTGAAACAAGCATTCATGATCAGTCTGCTTATGTTTCTGCTGCTAATTTATTAAGCAAGAAACGAGCTTATAAATTAGTTAAAACATATGCCGTACAAATTCTTTATATTAAGTACCATACAAATTCTTTAACTAGGTATTAAAATTACTAACGATGACAAAATCCTTCTTTGGGGGATTTTTTTAGATTATAACCTCTTTTTATTCTTTTACAATTTAACATAAAACT
>DMEM01000166.1 GCA_003450915.1 Alphaproteobacteria bacterium | reverse complement strand
TTTTTATGAAATATTATCTACGAAAAAAACTTATATCGACAAAACATCACCTAAACAATCGATAAAACATCAGACTAAAATCGCTACTCTAAAGTAGCGATTTTTTTGTTACTATCATTAATATAGTAATTCTCATATACTTTCTTTACCTAAAAACAATCGATCAATATATTAGGCAATAATTTTCACATAAAAAAAAGAACCCTCAAATGAGAGCTCTTCTTTAAATCTTTATAAAAAAGACTATTCTGCAGCTTCAGCAGCAGCTTCAGCAGCTTTTTTAGCTTCTTCTGCTTCTTTTTTAGCTTTAGCAATAGCGCCTTTTTCAGCAATTGACTTAGTCCATTTAGCGATTTGTTTCTCTGAACCAATGCCTTCTTTAATGAACATTTTTTGTAGAGTTTCTGTTGGCTGAGCACCTTTTTCTAACCACTTAGTGATTGCTTCTTTGTCTAATCTTGTTCTTTCAGCACCAAAGCTTTCTGTTGGGTTGTAGAAACCTAATTTTTCTAAGAATCTACCATCTCTTGGCATTCTTGCATCTGTTGCTACTACTGTGTAGAAAGGAAGTTTCTTTCTACCACCTGATCTTGCTAATCTAATTTTTACAGCCATCTTTATTTCTCCTATAAATAACTGGGGCGCATGGCGAATCTTAAACAACTGAAAATACTAATATTTTCTTATAATTTCTTAAGCCGGCCTATGCATTTATCTTGTATAACTTTCTCAATATAGTGCAAAACTGCTGAATAATCAAGTATTTTCTTAAAAAATTACTATTTATAATTCCCCTATTTCTATTGACATCACTTTTACGGAGGATTATAATATTATCACATAAGCACATTCGTGCTATATCAGGTTTCATAAAAAAGCCATATTGCTTACAATACAATAACAATAAATGAGGTTTGTCCTATGAATATTTCAACAGCTATTCTGTACTTTGATACAGAGTTTAATAAAATCGTCGACATCCCTGATTACTTTCTAACACATCAAAAAGAACTACCAACAGATTGGCAAATTAGTTGTTATCATGACAAAAACAAAGAACGTCATATTTATGACGTCTATTGGAACCATGTTCTGATTGGGAAAGTTAAAGTTTATAATGCAGATAAAAAAGAAAGCAAAACATACGAAGATGCTAAAAAAATGTTTTGCGACTTTTACAGATCTGCTGCATAAAGTAAGACACACAGTATTTTTAACTATCGAAAAAAGCCACCAACCCGGTGGCTTTTTTAATGCTTTAAAACTTATATTTTAAAATTTTTCATTTGATTCATCATTTGGTTTTGCTGAGATTTTGTCATTTTTCCACCAAGACCACCAAGCCCTGGCATACCACCTTTAAACTTTTTCATCATTACAGACATTTGTTTATGAGATTTTAACAATTTATTAACATCATTTACCGTTAGACCTGAACCTTTTGCAATTCTAATTTTACGTTTAGCTTTAATAATATCTGGATTTAAACGCTCTTTTAAAGTCATTGAGTTAATTATAGCAATTTGATGTTTAATAACTTTATCATCCATTTTTGCCGGATCAATTTTACTTGCTAATTTACCCATACCAGGCATCATTTTCATTAATGAAGACATTGAACCCATTTTACCAACCATTTCAAGTTGCTTTTTAAGATCAACTAATGTAAAGCGTCCTTTTGACATTGACTTCATCATTTCTTCAGCATCTTCATTTTCAAAAGCTGCTTGAGCTTTTTCAACAAGCTCTACAATATCACCCATTTGTAAAATACGATTTGCAATTCTGCTTGGATCAAATTCTTGAATTGCATCTACTGTTTCCCCTGTTGTTAAGTACTTAACAGGAACTTGCGTGATACCTTTTACTGATAATACAGCTCCGGCACGTCCATCACCATCAATTCTTGTAAGAACCAAACCTGTTAGACCAATTGAGTCTTTAAAGCTTTGAGCTACTTTAGCAGCTACTTGACCTGTTAATGAATCAACGACTAGTAATGTTTCAATAGGATTTGCAATTTCTTTAACGTCTTTAAGCTCTGTCATTAAATTATCGTCTATTTCTAAACGACCGGCTGTATCAAGCATCACAATATCATAAGCTTGCTTTTTAGCCATTTCCATTGCCTTTTTTGCAGTCTTACGAGGGTCTTCACCATTTGTTAGACCATAAAAACCAACATCAATTGAATTTGCTAATGTTTGTAATTGCTCTTGAGCTGCAGGACGGTAAATATCTAAAGAAACAAGTAAAACTTTTTTATTTCTTTTCTCTTTTAACACTTTAGCAATTTTAGCAGTTGTTGATGTTTTACCAGAACCCTGCAGACCTGCCATTAAAATAACCGCAGGTGGTTGACATGTTAAATCAAGTTCTTCACCTTGACCTAAAGTTTCTACTAAAGAATCATGAACAACTTTAATAACTTGTTCAGAAGGCTTAATAGCTTTTAACACTGACTCTTGCAATGCTTTTTCTTTAACTTTTTCTAAAAACTCTTTGATTACAGGCAAAGCAACATCAGCTTGTAGCAATGCTATTCTAATTTCTCTTAAGCAATTATTAATATCTGTTTCTGTAAGTAAACCTTTTGCTGAAAGTTTATCAAAAACTGCACTTAATTTACCTGAAAGTTGCTCAAACATATTTTTCTCCTTGGGAATTTCTTTTAATTTGCGAACATTTTAACATATTAATTTTTCTTTTGCTATATTTTCTATTGTTTTTTCAGAGAAAACTCTGATTTTTTCGACTTTTAATGACCTTTAGTTATATGTTAGACAGCATAAGCAACACACTCTTTCATTGTATTTATTTTCCTATATGTATTTGATAAAAAAACCACAAACAGTGACCTTTTTATTTTATAAAATTTATTTTCATTTTTATCAAGTTTAGTATTGATTTTTTTAATTTTTATATACATAATATTAGGTAAGTACACCTTTTGAAATCCCATTTTTGAGTAACTTTGCTCACAAAGGAGTGATGCATATGAGTACTAACACTATCAAACATGTAGCCCTTTTTGGCCACATTCAAGCTTGCCTAGCAAAGGCAAACAAAGAAAATCTAAAAATTGCTGTTAATGTTGAAACAATGACAGCTCCGCTGGTTCAAGAAATTAAAGATCTCGGCAAAGAAATATCAGGCAAATACGTAGAGTATATGCTTAAACAGGAACAAGCTGATGAGTTACTCAATGCCGCTGAAGAGATTTTGGCAAACATCTCTCCAGAACTTTTAAAATATTCAGATCAAATGATCGACACATTGCTTATCTCAAACATTCGAACCGTTGCAAAACAAATACATAAAAAACACCTAGATTGTTTTGAAGGAAAATCGTTTCATGAAATTTTGGATGAATTCAAACTACCAGAAGATAAAGAAGCAGATAAAAAAGATATGGTTAACCACTACAGTTTTGAAGGCGCAATAAAGGCTAACAAAGATGTATTAAAAGAGTGTCAGAAAATAAAGAGTGACTGTGAAATTTTAGAGACAAAAATCTCAAGCATAATGGCAGACATTAACTCTATAACCGACTCTCAATACATATCTGCTGAAAATAGCATTTATACAGAAACCATCAGACTTAGAAAACAAGGACAAACTAACCCTCTTGCCTTATACGGAAAGCAAGACCCTAAAAAACATGGCGCATTTCGTTTCCGCTGCAATAAAGAAGCTGAAGACCTAATGCTAATTATTACCTGCCTAGGAAGAACAACTCACTGTTCAATCACCAGTCTAGAAAATGCTTTACGAGTTTACTTTCCAAATGCTTTGCTTAAAGCTAACACTCTGACTAGCCTGGTTCGAGCTCAAAACGACCCTCGACCTAGCAAGAAGGATAAAGACTCGAAACGCTTCCGGCACGCAGTTAGTGATTCTGAGAAGCTAGAAGATAAAACAGATATCAACCACATTCAAGCCTTAATTTTAAATTTGTTGGATAATATCGCTTCTGGCTCTTATTTTAAAACAAAGGATAAAGCATTTAACCGAGCTTGCAACAATGCTGACCGCAATGTTGTTTTTGAAATTCTTGATAGACTTGCACTTGATACCAAAGGATATCTCCTTGAACGCCGAGATCCTAAAGTTATCATAACCAACAACTGCAAAGGTCTTGCACGGCCTTGCAAAACATCGGCAATGCAACACAACATCAATAACTACCTAGAAATTGATGAAAATGTTGCATAAAACTTAAACCAAAATACCGAAAAAGAGCTATGTTAACCAACATAGCCCTTTTTTTTTGCACTTTTTTTTGTTATGATAATATCTATAGTAATTAAAAATAAAAATTTGAGGAATATATGGGACTTTTTAACTCATTAAAAAATAAATTTAGTAAAACAACAACAGAGCTTAGCAACAGCTTTGAAAAAATCTTTGTCCATAAAAAACTAAATGATGAAATGCTACAAGAGCTTGAGGATACACTTATCCAAGCAGATATTGGCATTAATAACGCAATTGAAATTGTTGAACAATTAAGAGCCGAAAAATTTGCTAAAGATGTAACAATTGAAGAAGTAAAAGAGTTTCTATCTCAAAAACTAATTGAAAAACTAGATGGCTTTGAGCAAACTATTGATTTTAACTCGCAAAACCCATTTGTATTATTGATGATTGGGGTTAATGGTGCTGGTAAAACTACGACTATAGGTAAACTTTCTCAAAAATTAAAAAATGAAGGCAAAAAAGTACTATTAATCGCTGCTGACACATTTAGAGCAGGAGCTGTTGAGCAATTAAATGTATGGGCTGAAAGAACATCTACAGATATTTTTAAACCAGAGAATGAAAAAGCTGATCCTTCAGCAACAATTTATAAAGGCTTAGAATTTGCTAGAGAAAGTGATTATGATGTAATTATTATTGATACTGCAGGGCGTTTACAAAACCGCCAAGACTTAATGGCTCAGTTAGATAAGATGTTAAAAACTATTAAAAAGCAAATTCCAGAAGCACCTCACAGTTCAATGCTTATAATTGATTCAACAGTTGGCCAAAACGGTCTGATGCAAGCTGAACTATTTAAAAAAAGCGCAGAAATTTCTCATCTTTCAATCACCAAACTTGACAGCTCAGCCAAAGCTGGCTGCCTAATTGGTATTGTTGATGAGTATAAAATTCCAGTGTCATATATTGGCGTTGGAGAGTCTATTGAAGACTTAAAAGACTTTAACGCTAAAAACTTTGTCAATTCACTACTTGATAATGTCAAAGAATAAGGCTTTAATAAGAGTATATAAAAAAGTACACCATAATAACAAAGGATAAAAATAAAAATGAAAAAAATAATGTTATTATCAAACAATCCAGAATTAGTTAGTAAAATTAAAGCAACTAATTATGATGTTTTAGCTTATGATGATTTTATGACTGTATTCGAACAGCTAAATTTTCATAATCCAGATATGATTGTTTTTGACTTTAACTTAATTGATTATGAACAGCAATTCATGCTTGAGTCTTTACCTAAAAAAAGTGAAGCAAACTACATTAAGCTAGTTGCCATTGGGAAAAGCCCTATTAAAGAAAGAATGGCAGATTTCGCTCTCAAATTTGAAAATGCTGCAAGCTTTAACGCTACTGTTTTTTAATAAACTATATTGCTATTAATATGCATCACCACCTAATCAATTAGGTGGTTTTTTTCTTGAAACTATAGAACTTAATAACTATATTTAAATAAACACTCCCTTCTCTTTTAAGGATAATGAATATGGATACTAAAGTAAAAGAGCTTCGTGACAATATAGATTCTTCAATGGTTCTTGGCTGGTTTGCTCGTTTTGACAATGATCCAGATATTTTAGCTAACATTGCTTACAAATCACTAGTTCTAAAGCACACTTCCTGTAGCATTATTGAATTCAACGATATGCCATTATGCAGCATTAGTCGCGAATATACAGAAGAAGCACTATCAGAGCTTTTATACAATATACTAAATACTCTTGGCGACGAAATTGTTAAAAATATTATTTTAAAATATGGTCCTCTTGCTTTTATGCAAGAAAACCTACCTTCAGAATTAGCTGTTCTTTTAGATACAGAGCTAGTCCAAAAATCTATTGCCAACTATCGCAAAGCGACCGAGGCAAGACAGAGTTGTAGCATTATAATCCACAGATGTTCATATGGCATTACTGAAAACAGCAACTTTGAATATGGCTACCATGAAAACTATAAATGGTGGGATGACACCGGTTTACAGAAATTCAATTGCGAATAATAAAAAAAAGGCACCCTTATGGGTGCTCTTTTAATATCTAAAAACTATTTCTTTTTGTTTTTTAATCTTCTATCAAGATTTTTAAATACTTTATCATATTGTTGGCAGTTGATATTATCTGGCTTATATTCACACAATGCTAAACCTTTGATGCTTGCCTCAGGAATTTGAACTGTACCTGTAATTGTTCCCAAAACAGCTCCATATTCAACTAAAACATCTTTAATACTTAAGTAAAGCAGTGTTTTATTCTTTGTTTCATTAATTAGAAAGCCATATGCTGTTTCATTTTTTTCAATAGAGTCTACAACTTCGGCAATTGTTTCTAAATCTTCCATTGTTGTTTTTGTTGGAACCAATGCGAAGTCTGATGCTTTTAATAAATCATCATGAAAGTCACTAATTGTAGGCGGTGTATCAATAATTAGAACATCACAGCCTGATTCTTCTAAAGCTTGGTGTTCAACTGCAAATGTTTCTTGAGAACACGGAGTATATAAAATGCTATTATTACCTTGGAAGTAATCATCTCTACGACCGTGCCATTTTGTTAATGTTTTTTGAGGGTCAAAGTCCATTAATGCTACTTGATATTTTTCTTTAGCAAAACGAGTTGCCATATTCATTGCTGTTGTTGACTTACCTGAGCCACCCTTACGTGACATAATTAAAATTGTATACATAACACAATCCTATTCTTATTATTTTTGATTTTTATAATTTATTAGATTTACAATTAGTATACTGCAAGTGCTATGCCAATACCACCAAAAAAGGAGTTAAAACACCCTACTGTCTTATTTTTCAGAATAATATATTTAATAGTCACAGTTTTTGATTTTTCTGCAACAAAAAAGCCCCCATAAAAGGGGGACTTATATTTTAGAAGCTATAGCTGAGTTAAAAGCTTATCTCCTATTTTTTCTTTTTCATTAAAAACAAAAATCGAAATTAAGACTACCACAAATGATGCAATTAACATAAATGTATCATAATTTGCAAAATTTATAGAGAAATAGTCTCTAATATGAGCTAAAGAAATAATAGTTAATACACATAAAAGACTTCCCAAAACAGATGCTAACGTAGCAGTCCATGCTCCCATTTTTTTTGAGACATTCCTTGCGATTAACAATATCGTTGTTGATAATAGTACAGCAACTACTAACCAAGCATTCCAGCCGGCTTGAGGTATAAAATCTGAAAATTCCCAAGTCATTAATAATATTAGATTAATAATAGCAATAGGCAACGTTAAAGCAAATAGAACATAAGAACGTATGAACATAAAAAAACCTCTCTTTTTACATAAAAACGTTACCCTCCGTTTAAAACGAAGGGTAACGATTAACTTCGAGAACTAGTTATAACTATTACAACGGAACATACCTTTGTACTTAGTTTTTTTGCTTTTTGCATCTGGATCATCATAGCTAATTTCATGATTATGCCAACGATGCATTGGAGCTACCATTGCTAAAAAGCAAACCAAAACTGTTAACGCATCATAGTGCTCAATGCTAGCGATATTACTGTTAATTAGAGCCATCATCACAAACGCAATTAAACCACATACAACAGATATAGCTGAAACAGCAACAAACGTTTCTGTTTCTACTTTTTTCGAATAATACTTAGTTGCTAAGAACCAGATAACATTTAAAGCAATAGCCATTAGCATCCAAGCTGACCACCCTGCTTCAGGAGCAAAATTACTTAAATAGCAACCTAAAAGAGCTAGGTTTAAAAGAGCAACAGGAGCCATCAAAAAAACGTGTTTAATGTTACGAAAGAGCATAAAAAACCTCATTGTAAAAAAATTAAAGAATTAAGAGAAAAACGGTGTATCAAAGTAACACTAAATACTATATGACTTTTATATCTATTTTTCAATAGATATATGCCCATTATTATAAAATAATAGGTATATTTAGGTTATTATTTACTTTCA
>DMEM01000131.1 GCA_003450915.1 Alphaproteobacteria bacterium | reverse complement strand
CTGTGTTTTATGTTTAGAGTATTTTTTGTTATCCTTACTTCATATTTTATAGACTACACAACAGCTGTAAAACCTTTAAATCCTTACACTAACTGGCAGTCATATGCTATTCTTTCTTCTGCAATTTTCTTACTTTGCATGCCAGGTTTCTTATACTTAATTATTAAAAAGTATCTTTAATTCTTTTATCTTTGGGTAAAATATTATATAATAATATGTGGAATTTTATCCAACTAAATTGATAAGGATTTTTTATTATGACTAAACAAGCTAAAAAACAAACAAAAATCGATAAAAAGTTTGAACTAAAAGCATTAAGAGCAAACAACAAGAAAATTATTTTAACACTAGTTGCAACAACAGCACTAGTATCTGTATTTGTTATTTACAGCACTATAAAAGAAGATAACACTGAACAAACAAGAATTAACACTCCTGTTATTGCAAGAACAGAACTTAGCAAAAAGCCTGCAATTGAAATTAAAGTATTTGATGAAAACTCTCAGCAAGCTGAAATCACTATTGCAGAACCTAAAGAAACTGAAGCTTCTGCTACAGAGCAACCTGAAACAACACAAACTACAGGCAAAACAGCAGAGCTAAGTGAAGTAATTAAAAACTTAACAGCTTTAGAACTAGAGCAAGTAGAACTAAAAGAACAGGTTAACAAACTAGATGCAGAAACAAATGCTGAAGTAATTGCAGATCTAAAAGCAAGAATGACTAAACTTGAAAGCCTGAATGGTAACATTGGTAATATGTCTAAAATCTTTTTAGCACAACAACTTGTTTTACTAGATAATGCTTTTAAAGTTGGTGGTAATCAAAACCTAGCGATTGAAAATATTCATAACTTTGCTAAAAATGTTGCTAAAGATGAAAAAGTAGCACTTAAATTACAAGAGCTTCTAACATTGACTCAACAGCAAGCAATTATTACACCTCAAGCCCTACTTTTCTACGCTGAGAAACTAGAAGGTGTTGAGTTAATTAAACTAGAAGATCAAAAAGCAGAGCTAGCTAAAGACGCATCTATTGTTGAAAAAGTTAAAGCTTTCCTAAAATCATTTATCATTATTAGAAAACAAGATGAAGTAACTGCTGAACAGCAAACTTGGAATAATTCTATTAAAGCATTACAAGAAGCTATTATTTTTACTGACTTTGTAACAGTTGAAAAAATATTAGCTGATAAAAACTTACAAGAGCTTGGCCAAAATGATTTTTCAAATTTTGCAAAACTATTTACAACATACCTAAAACAACAACAAGCACTACAGGCAACGTTGGGTGCCTTTATTGAAGGATATAACTATGATTACTAAAACTATATTTTATTTTGCATTACTTTTTATAGCTGCATTTTTAATAGTTCAAGGAGTACAAAGCCCTGGCGAGCTAACTATCAGCTGGTTTGACTATTATATTGAAGTAAACATTATGTTTGCTATTGTAGCTGTAATACTATTTATCTTTTTAGTACAAACAATGATGCACCTTTTAACTCTGCTAGGCTTTTTACCAAGCGTTATTAAGTACAGATCAGAAAATAAAAAGCTAAAAACAGGTTTAGAAAACTTAAAAGCCATAGCTTTAAACTTAAGCTTAGGCAATAAAGACAAAGCAAAAAAAATGGCTAAGAAAAATCAAAAAGTTATTCCTGAATATCCAGTATTTGATGAAATGCTAGATGTTAAGTCTAAAAATGACTTAACAAATGATATTGTTGATATAAGAATGGCTAAAAATAAAGTTGAAGAGTTTTTAAACAACTATGATAATGATAAAGCTTTAAAGATTGTTGAGAATATTTTAAATGAACACCCTGACTCAACATGGGCAAAACAAAAACAATATCAGATTTTACTTGCTCTAGAAGAATTCGATTCTGCATTAAATATTTTAAAAATTCTTAAAAAAGATAAACTTGTATCAAAAGAACAATTTAATCTTGAAAAAAGCTTTATTTTATACGAAATGGCTTTAAATGAAGAAGATCCTCTAGAATCACTAAAACTAGCAGAAGCAGGGATGAAATCTCAAGCTAACTTTATTAAACTTGTTGAACTTTCTGCTGTAATTTTTGTTGAAACTGAGCAAGCAGAAAAAGCTTTAAAGTTGTTAATTTCTCTATCTAAAAACTTTAATCAGTGTTTAGCTACTTTTGATACTTTCAAACAGCTTGTTGAAAAACTACCTGTTGATGATCAAATTAAGTGGTTAAATAAATACTCTAAAGTTAACTCTGATTTTGCAGGCTGTCTAATTGCAAAAGCTCAAAGCTTAGTATTGCAAGAAAAATTTGATGATGCTATTTCTTTCTTAGAAACTAGAACAAAAACTAAAGAAACTTTATTAGTTTTAAGTCAAATCCATAAGTCTAATGGAGACAACGTTCAATCTATTAAATATTTAGAGCTTGCTAATAACTTAGAATATCTAGATAAACAAGATTTAGTTAAAGAATATCACTTATGGCAAGGTCATAACCTAAATATGAATGATCGATCTGAACAAGTTTGCATAAATGAAACAAACAATGAAGGCTTATTACTAAAATAATGACTAAGCTTGATAAAAAACAACTACAAGACTGGGTTGATGCTACCCAAGATGTAGAAAAAATCGAAAAGAAAAACTCGCATATAGAAAAAAGCGAGTTTTTCTACACTGAAGAAATGCACTTTGCTAAAATCAAACAAGAAAGCGAAGTTGCTTATAATGCAACAATGTTAAGCAAAGATAAAGCCTTTGAGTCTGATTTTAAGACAAAACATGCTATTAACTCTCAAGATGATATTAAGAGTGCTCGTAAATCTGTAGATAAGCGCCTACAGTTAAAACTAAAAAACGGAGATATTCGCTATCAAGATAGAATAGACCTACATGGAATGCTTTTAGAGCAAGCCCGCGAGAACTTAATCTACTTTTTACAAACAAGGAATCAAATGGGCTTAAAATGCGTTTTAGTAATCCATGGTAAAGGCACTAATCAAGATTCAAACATGGGGCAAATAAAACAACGAATTCCATTCTGGTTAGAAAACCTTGATTGCGTTCTATCATTCACCTCAGCTCTACCTAAACACGGTGGTACTGGAGCAATGTATGTTTTACTTAGAACAAAAAATAAGCAACGCTAAAAACGTTGCTTTTTTTCGGCCTACATCATTTTAGGACCTAAGAAGTATAAGTGATTATTTCTAATTCTTACATTACCATTACTGTCATCATCAGCTCCATCAACATAAATATCAACGGCTTTCATAAAACCTGCTAAATGAGCTGGGTTTGCAGAAAAACTAATAGTATAAACACAAGGGTTAGCCCCTTCACATGAACCTGTAACGCCTGCACCCCATGTATCACGACCTTTTTTTAATACCTGCAGTAAGCTAATACTTCCGGTTGGATCATTTAACATATCAAAGCCAGAAATATCAAGGCTTGAGCTATCATAAGGTAAGTAAGGACCTCTCCAGCCAGAATTTGATGAAGTTAACAACTCTCCAATTGCTAAAACAGCTGCTGGGGCATGTGGGTCATCTGCTAAATTTTCACCAACATCTAACATATATTGCTCAACAGCTTTAATAATTTCATTAGATTCTGTAACTATTTGTACAACTCTACTTTGCTGAATAGCACTGTATAATGCTGCTCCTGAAATCACCGATAATGCTCCAAATATTGCTAAAGCAATTCTGGCATCAAGCCCGAACATTGCACCT
>DMEM01000157.1 GCA_003450915.1 Alphaproteobacteria bacterium | reverse complement strand
GTAAAAAAATCTATTAATAATTGCCTTATTTAAGCACTATATCGTTACCTTAGATGTAGTGCTTTTATTTCCTTAACTACAAGTTTACTCTTTCTTTACTACAATCACCCCGTTTTATTCACTTGCAAAAATCGTCATATATCTAGAATCAATGGTGATTTGGCCTTTACTTGCTTTGTTTTTAGCCGAATGAGTTAACCAAAGTTGATCTAGGTATAGATTCTGTCTTTCTATAGCGATATCTCTCTATGTTTTTCAATTGATACTTGCTACAATTAGTTTCATATGAAAGCTATATCGTTTCAATAAAAGAATATCTACTTATAGTTGCATTCACATTTAATAGACGCATTTATCATCTAGACTATAAGTAAGAACCCGAAGTCAGAAAAATATAAAATATCCCATACGGAGCTATAAGAATGAAAAAGACTAAAATTGTTTGTACAATTGGTCCAAAAACTGAATCAGTAGAGAAACTAACAGAACTTGTTAACGCAGGCATGAACGTTATGCGTTTAAACTTCTCTCACGGTAACTTTGCTGAACACTCAGTTCGTATTCAAAATATCCGTCAAGTAAGTGAAAATCTAAATAAGAAAATTGCAGTATTACTGGATACAAAAGGTCCAGAAATTCGCACGATCAAATTAGAGAATGGTGAAGACGTAACGTTAACAGTTGGTCAGTCATTTACATTTACAACAGATACTAGCGTTATTGGTAACAAAGATATTGTTGCTGTAACGTACCCAGGTTTTGCTAAAGACCTTAACCCTGGTGCTATCATCCTTGTTGATGATGGTTTAATTGAAATGGAAGTTGTTGCAACAACTGACACAGAAGTTAAATGTACAGTACTTAACACTGGTGACTTAGGTGAAAACAAAGGTGTAAACCTACCAAACATCAGTGTCGGTTTACCGGCACTATCTGAAAAAGATAAAGCTGACCTTGCATTTGGTTGTGAGCAAGAAGTTGATTTCGTTGCTGCATCATTTATCCGTAAAGCGGACGATGTAAGAGAAATCCGTGAAGTTTTATTTAAGCACGGCGGCGAAAACATTCAGATTATCTCTAAAATTGAAAACCAAGAAGGTGTAGACAATTTTGATGAGATTCTTGCTGAATCTGACGGTATCATGGTTGCTCGTGGTGACTTAGGTGTTGAAGTACCTTTCGCTAAAGTTCCATTAATTCAAAAATCATTAATTAAACAAGCTCAAGACATGGGTAAAACTGTAGTTGTAGCAACACAAATGCTTGACTCAATGGTTAGAAACCCTTCTCCAACAAGAGCTGAAGCTTCTGATATTGCTAACGCAGTATTCGACGGTGCAGATGCAGTTATGCTTTCAAACGAATCAGCAGCTGGTGATCACCCACAAGAAGCAGTTCAAGCTATGGCTTCAATTGCAGCTTTTGCAAACCAAGCTCCATACTTCATGAGAAACCAAGAGTTCTACTTCGCTGAAACTCCTTCAGATGAAATGGCTACAGAAGATGCAATCTCATCATCAGCAGCTATGATCGCTGAACAACTAGAGTCTAGAGCTATTGTATGTTACACAGCTACAGGTTCAACAGCTAGAAGAATGTCAAGACAACGCCCTACTACAAGAATCTGGAGTTTCTCTCCTGATGTTAAAGTAGCTAGAGCACTAGCTTTAAACTACGGTATCTCAGCTAGAGTTATTGACCAAATTGAATCAGTTGACCAACTAATGCCTACAGCTACAGCTAAAGCTAAAGAATTTGGTGCAGCTAAAGAAGGTGAAAAAATCGTTATTACTTTCGGTTCTCCAATTGGTAAACTTGGCTCAACAAACTCAATTAGAGTTGCTACTGTATAAGTTATTTATTTGCACAAAAACAGCCCTTAGGATTTATCCTTTGGGCTCTTTTTTTATTTGAAATAATCTTTAAATTAATATACACTACCTTTGATAGTGTATATTCAATAGAGGAATAATAAAAATGATACAACGAGCAACCGATGACAGACGTATAAAAAAAGTAAAGGTTTCTAAAAATAATAGAAAAATAAGAAGACGTAAAGAAGATCATGATAATATTAAAGCATATTATGGGGTTTTAGGCCTAAGCATTGGTATATTTGCTTTTATTGGCATTATTTCATTTGTTTGGGGGAGATAGAAAATGTTTTCAAATAATTTATTAAAATCAGGTTGGGTACATGCCTTATTTATTGCAATCATTGCATACCCTTTAGGAGCTGTTTCTCAAAAGTTTGTTGTTTCATATACAGATAGTAACATTCTAGTTTATACCGCATTATTTATGTTAAGTTCTGCTATTGGATTATTATTTGTTGCTGGTCCTGGTGAATTAGCAAATCAAACAGTTAAAAGGTATGAGACGTGGATCTATGGCTTTTTACAAATTTTTTCTTTAATCTTCTTTCTGTTAATTATTCAGTATGTATCTGCAACCGAAGGTGCAGCTTTAGGCATAGGTAGTAGCCTATTCACTTTATTATTATCAATACTATTCTTGAATCAAAAAACTAATAAATATGAAATTTTGGGTTCTCTAATTATTTTATCTGGATTATATATAATTATTAGTTCGGCAGATTTATCCGTAGAATCGAAAGCTTTATTAGTTTTATTTGTTATATTAAGAGGTGTAACTCAAGGAACTCAAAAAATTGTAACTGAAGTTCATAAAACGAACCGTAAAGCTATTTCATTTAAATCTCAATTAAGAGTAACTGGTTTTATTATGGCAGTTGCTAGTTTTGTATTTTTAACTTTTTTGCTTTCTGTTTCTTTTATTAAATCAAGTAATAATATTAGCTTTTTAAAATATTTTCCTAATTTTAGTGATTTTAGTGATTTTAATTTATTTCTGATCGCTGGGTTGCACGGTTTATTTATCGTAAGTATTGCCAAATACTGTGAGTTTTATGCTGGTAAAACAAT
The DNA here is from genome assembly GCA_003450915.1 of Alphaproteobacteria bacterium. Lineage (GTDB taxonomy): Bacteria > Pseudomonadota > Alphaproteobacteria > UBA1280 > UBA12223 > UBA12223. The sequence continues at coordinate 2,699 of DMEM01000157.1, read as the reverse complement.
TGGTGCTAAATACTTATCATCAATTTTATCATTACACATTATTTTCGTATACTCCCTAGAATTAATTCTTGCAAACTTTGATTTAGTTAAAGAGCCTATAATAAATATGGCATCAGGATGTGCTCTTGCATTAATCCTACTTGGTAACTTTGTAATTTCAATGGCAGGTTTTATCAAAGACTTCCACTTTATTAAAAAGGGTGAAAAACAAGATACTTTAGCTAATTTAGACGGTAATTTTATTGATAATGAAAAAGACTTTAATCTTCTTAAATTAAACATGTCTAACCTATTAAGCCTTTACGATCATAATAGCAAAGCACTATCTAAAGATATTAAAATTGATAGAATTAAATTAGATAACATTGCTAACTATGACTATGGCGATTTAAAAATTGAAACTATACTAGCAAAAACAGTTAATGATTTTGCATCTCAGCACGTATCAACAAAAGACAAGCTAACAAAAGCTTATAATCGTTATTATTTAGACCATAAAGCAGATAGTTTATTTAAATTAAGGCAAGGTTTTAAGCTTTATTATTTAGATTTAAACAAGTTCAAGCCAATTAATGATAGATATGGACATGATGCTGGAGATTATGTATTAGCTGAAACAGTTTCTCGTTTACATGAATTAGATGCAGTAAAAGACCATGTCTTTAGAGTTGGTGGCGATGAATTTGTCTTAGTTCAAACTGAACATTTAGATAAAGATCTAACCAATATTATCATTGAAACAATCGAGCAACCCATAAGCTTTGAAGGTAATATTTTAAAAATATCTACATCAATAGGCATAACCACCTCAAAAGAATATGACAACCTAGATGATATGATAAAAAATGCAGACAGCTTAATGTTTAAAGATAAAAATTATAGATAATAAAAAAGACCGCCCTACAGGGCGGTCTCTTCTTCTATGTTTTCTTGCTCTTGCCATAAAAAGGCAAAATCAAGGTCGTAATTTTGTTTCAACTCTGCAAACGTCTTATTTAAATCAGAATACTTCATATCATATTTAATGACTAGCAAAAGCTTTCCAAGGTAATTCTCTTTTGGTAGTGTTTTAAAGTCATCACCAAACATCGTATCTTTCCAGTATTCTCCTTTTAAGATACTCTGATCTTCTTCAATCAACAACATCACTGCAAGAAAAACACTATTTTCAAACTTTTGCTTAAGTAAATCAAACATAACTTCTAAGCATCGCTGATCTGTCATATCAGGCCTTGCAACAAACTCTGGATGCACCGATATATCTTTAGCCTGTAAAGGGCCAATATGTGAGAAAAATTGGCGCAGATTTAAATCCAGTAACTTCCATGCATGATAGGCATTTTCTACACTATCGTACTCGGTTGCCGGAAGAGCTATAACTTTATCATTAACTAATATGTGCTCTGCAGGTAAAACTATCTTTTCTGGTAGTGGACCATAGCAGTTGCTAAGAATGCTAGTTTTCTCTTGTTTAAAATTATAAACAAATTTATCTGCAAGAATCTCATCATCATAATTTTGTAAGCGATCTATCATAACCACTCCCTAAAAGTATATAAGTATAACTACCATAAGTATAAGACAGATAAGCCAAATAGTCAATATACATTATTGACTATTAATGCATTTTTTCAAAAAAAGAACATTTCGGATAAATTACAAACACAAAGCCATATACAATCTTTGGCTTTATTAAAAAAACTAAAGTTGTTTAGCTAGATTTACGAAATCAGAAAGTGTTAAGTTTTCTGGACGTTCCGTTGGTTCCACCCCTGCTGTTTGAATTTGATCTTGGTTTAAAGTTCCTTTTAAGCTTGCTCTTAACATTTTACGGCGTTTTACAAAAGCTGTTTTAATTACTCGCTCTAGCTTTTTATGTTCTATATCAAAACGAGGTTTTTCTAACAAGTTCAACTCAACGATTGATGACATAACTTTTGGGGCAGGAATAAAGGCTGTTGGAGGCACATCAAATAGGTATGCAGTATCAGCATATTGTTGGCACATTAAGCCTAAACGTCCCCAGTGTCTATCATCTACAGTTGCTGTAATTCTTTCAACAACTTCTTTTTGCAACAAGAATAACATTTGAGAAAAACTTTCAGGGTTACGAATGCTTCCGAAAATAATTTCAGTACCAATATTATAAGGAAGGTTACCAATCAATGGCACTTTTTTATCAATTAACTTGGTTAGGTCTGTTTTTAAAACATCAGCATGATGAACTTCAATTTTACCTTCATAACCTTGATTATTTAAATCATTAAGTAATGGAATAAATCTCTCATCATATTCAACGGCTATAATATTAACACCTTTTTCTAACATTTTGCGAGTTAAAGCACCTTGCCCTGGGCCAATTTCAATCGCCGTATCGCCTTTTTTAGCTCTTACTGAGCGTGCAATTTTATCTAAAATATTGCCATCTGTTAAAAAGTTTTGCCCTAGTGATTTATCTGCCTGTAATAACATCTATTTTTCCCTTAATAAATTAGTTTATTTTCTATTATTATTTATACCTTATTTTGACTTTTTTGGCAATAAAAATGAACTTTTTAGCATGGCCCGAGCAAAACTATAAAAAAAGTAAAAATAGATATTAATCTTGAGGTAAATAAAAAACTAGCGGTTAGTATGATATCATTAATACCGGTAATACTGCCACTATTCACATAAATAAAAAAACGATAAAAAAGCAC
>DMEM01000188.1 GCA_003450915.1 Alphaproteobacteria bacterium | reverse complement strand
GACTATAATAGTATACATAAAATTATAACAAATTATACCTATAAAAGGCAATTAATCATTATATTTTTTGCAAAAAAGTCACATTGTCAGTTAAAAACTTCTGACTATAGTTATAATAAAGCAAGATACTTATTGAAATTGTTTGTTAATTATCTTATAGTATTAATTGAAGCTTGAAAGTTTTTTGTTGAATTTTCAAGTATAGTTTTAAAAAATTATGGAGAAAAATTATGAAAAAGCTTTTAAAACAATTAGCTATTTTTGCAGTAGTAGTAGGTATTGCAGCTGTAGTTGGTGCTGATGCATTTGCTGCAACTAATACAACACCAGATGCAGGTACTAATTATAAAGAAGGTGAGTCACTNNGTACTCAAGGTGCATTTAAAGCAACAACAGGTCAGAACGGTGGCTAACAGTAAATATTGTTAAAAAGAGCAGGGGTGTCCTTGCTCTTTTCATTGTATTTAAATAAAATAGAAAGAGTGTATGTATGAAAAAAGTATTAAAACAATTAACTATTTTTTCAGTAGTTGTGGGGATTGCCGCTGTAATTGGTTCAGATGCGTTTGCTTCAACAAATAGTATTTCAGGTGGTGGTGCAGGAGCAACACCAGATGTAGGTGATGCTTATAAAGAAGGTGAGTCACTATTTAAAGACTTAACAGGTAACTTAAGTGGTACAGTAGGTACAACAGCCGGTTTAGTAATCTCACTATTTGGTCTTTACATGTGGATTTGGAACCAAGTAAGCTGGGGCGTAATGGTAGCAGTTGGTGGTGCATTATTAACAGCATTCCCAGGGATCTACGAAAACTTAGCATCAGGTACTCAAGGTGCATTTAAAGAAACAACTGGTAAACAATAGTTTAAGTTTTGTAAAATAAAAAGAAGCAACTAAAATTTAGTTGCTTCTTTTTATTTATTATTATAGTTTTGTAAAAAGGTAACCAATCATTTGGTTACTTTTTTATTTAAGATTAAGCGTATACAATACGCTTAATCTTCCATAGAAACATAGTTTTTAAAGCTTGATGTAGGGCCATCGAATAATAAGTTAATAGCTGTCGTTGCACCTTTACGGTTTTTAGAAATTAGTAATTCAGTTTTACCACGGCATTTTTCTAGTTTTTCTAAACCATCTTTATATGCTTTTGATTCAGGATCTGAACCCATTTCTTTTTCTACATAGTATTGTTCTCTAAATAAGAACATTACAATATCAGCATCTTGCTCAATAGATCCAGATTCACGTAAGTCAGAAAGTTGAGGGCGTTTGTTTTCTCTACTTTCAACACTACGTGATAACTGTGATAAGGCAATAACCGGAACATCTAATTCCCTAGCAATAGCTTTTAAACCTTGTGAAATTTGAGAGATTTCTTGTACACGGTTTTCAGCATTAGCTCTAAGAAGCTGTAGATAATCGACAATAATAACGCCAATATCGTGTTTTCTTTTTAATCTTCTTGCTCTTGCTCTAATAGCATTAATATGTAAAGCAGGAGTATCATCAATAAATACAGGAGTATGACTTAACTGGTCAGCAGATGCAATAATTTTGTCTTGCTCATTTTGGTTAATCATACCTTTTGCAAGTTTTGTTTGGTCAATTGCTGCTGAACTAGATAAGAATTTTGCTGCAATTTGATCAGCTGACATCTCAAGTGAGAAAATACCAACACCACCACCACCTGGACGATTTTCTAAGGCTGCTTTAGCAGTATTTAAAGCTAAGTTTAAACAAAAAGTTGTTTTACCCATTGACGGACGAGCAGCTAAAATAATTAAGTCTGAAGGCTGCAATCCACCGGTAACTTTATCGTAATCTGCAAAGCCTGAAGTATAACCAGTTAAGCCACCTCCAATCTCTTTTGCTTCATGCATTTTTCTAATAACTTCAACTAATGGGTTTTTTAAGTCTTGGAAGTCTTTACCAGTATCACCACTTTGAGCTAGCTTAAATAAGCTTTCTTCAGCTTTTGCAATTAGCTCAACAGGTTCTTTTTTATCTTTTTCAGAAGCGTTGTTTGTAAATACAGAATTAACCATATCTGTACCAACTTTAATCATTTGTCTTTCTAAGAAATGTTTGTAAACAATATCAGCATAAGTTTTTACATTAATAATTTTTGAAGCACTATCATTTAAGTTCTGTAGAAAATTCTTTCCACCTAGCTCTTCAAACCAGTCTGCTGATTTAAAATATGAAGTTAATGAAACAGGGTCTGCAACTTGGCCTTTTTCAACAAGTATTTGAACTGTCGCGAATATTTTACCATGTACACCAACATAAAAATGGTCTTCTTTTAAGAATTCATCTACTGAACCTAGTAGGTCATTATCCATTAATAAAGCACCGATAAGGGCTTGTTCAGAGTCTACAGAATGCGGAACCTGGTTTTGTTCTACTGCCATTTTTTTACCTTTTCATTAGAATTTGTGATTACTTTAATATAATGCAAAAGGTCCAATTGTGTCAAGAAAATAGGATATATATTTACGATATTATTTAAATATTTTTAAGATGATTTTTGTTATTTTATAATCTAATAATCCCATCATCCATTGCTCAGCTATTCTTTTGTTTAAAAAGCCCATAGTAGGAAATGAATGTGCCATAAACATAATTTTATGCAAACGGATATTGTTTTCTAAAGCTAAAGTCCATTCATTGATTAATTCTCCAGAATTTGCACCAGCAATAACAGCTCCGTAAATTTTACCAAATAAAGAATGATAAACTTTTACAAAGCCAGTTGTTTTATGTTCAGCAATAGCGGCACCATAATCAGCATAATTTACTTGTGTTGTTCTAAATTTAATACCTTTTTCTACTAGTTGTTTTTCAGTTAAGCCAACTTGAGAAATTTGAGGATCGGTAAATACAGTCCATGGAATATTAAATTTTTTAAAATCTTGTTTAATAAAGCTTATAGAATTCATCAAGCCAATCATTCCTTGATGCATTGCTGCATGTGATAATAGGCTATAACCATTGCAATCTCCAACAGCATAAATGTTTTTAATGTTGGTTCTAAGATATTTATCTACTAAAATTTCATTCTTTTTACCAAGTTTAATCCCTGCTTTTTTTAAGTTTAGAGAATTATTGATAAAACTTCTACCAGTAGCAACTAAAACCTCTTGCGATTGAATAGTTTCTTGGTCTGTAATAATTGTTTTTAAATTGTCTTGTTCAGAAACTTCTTGAATATTTCTTGAGTTTAAAACTGTAATTTTTTCAGAGTTTAGTGCTT
>DMEM01000024.1 GCA_003450915.1 Alphaproteobacteria bacterium | reverse complement strand
ATGTTATTAAGCTCGAAAGTATTAGTAGTTTCAATGTTATCGGAATCAAAAAAACTATCGCTAATAGACTCAGCAATCGTTAAGATTTTAATGTATCTTTCCATATCCTGCTTTGACGTAATGCCTTGTCTATGAAACTGACGAGGATTAATTTCTTCAGCCTTTAGAATTATTTTTTTGATGATCTTATGTTTATCCTTATTAGAAAGAATTTTTTCATCATTAAAAAAAACAACGCCTTTTAAGCCTGTTAAATAAAGAGGCTGTAAAAATAAACTAATGAGTTCTGATAATCTAAGGTCTTGCCAAATGCACCAGTTCTCAACAAATTTGATAGTTCCGTTATTGGTAACAATATCACACCCAAAAAGTGTAATACCATTAGGGTCATTTGTGGAATATGTAATATTCACTCTTTTTATATCATTTTTAGGGATAAACGCTAAAAAAGAGAATAAGTCAAGATATGGAGCTCTATAATCAACAACAGCTTCGCCATATCTATTTATAATGTCACAAAGTTCAGGGTATGGATTCTGAAATGTATGGATTAAATCAAAATTCTTAAACATTTTTTCATCACTCATTACTATTCCCTTAAAGATATAAATAGCTTTTAAAAAAGGTAGTTTTGTTATATCAGTTTATAGTATCTTTTTGCTAAACTATAACTGACACAACAGCTACTTATTTCCAAGATGCTTGTTAGTTAATATTTTTTCATTGTTGGAAATAATCTATAATATGTGATTTTATAACCAGCAGGGCGGGTCCCTTGGGCGTATCTAAATCTTCCTTTAGTTGGCTGATTATTCCCATCAATTTTTGCTTCTAAATCAATAGCTAATTGATCAGGAACTTGACTAAATACTAACCAGTTATAACAAGTTTTACCAGCATGTGCTACATTACTACAAGTAAGAATATCAGGAGAATATCCAAAATCATCATTAGGCGCTAAGTCAATGGTAAACCAAAGATATTTAGGGTGTGAAACAAAATAAACACTAGAGTTTGACCCTGCAATATAAGGACCATTCCAACCAGATTTTGAACTTGATAATAACTCTTGAGTTTTTGCGCTCATTCCTCCTCCAAAGGGTAGATCTTCACCAGTATCAAGCATATAAGATTCTACCGCTTTGCCTATTTCATTCATTTCAGTTATTTCAGAAATAAGCTTAGCCTCCTTAATTGCAGAATATAAGGCTGCACCTGATATCACTGATAGAGCCCCAAAAATAGCCAAAGCGATCCTAGCATCAAGCCCGAACATTGCACCTTTGTTAAGTTGTATCATTTTTATTTTACCTTTGTTTTTTTAATCATTTGGATTTTTAACAGGAGCATAAACTAGTAGGGCTCTTGTTTTTTTAGAGTCTACTTTAGTATACCACCTAAAATTACCTTTTCCTGCTCCATCTCCGTTGTCAACTTGTTTATCAGCTAAAACAGCGATAGATTCATCATTACCGCTAAAGAATATAGCGTTATAACACTGTTTACCAGATACGCAAGATCCAGCATCCCAGTCTTTATCATCGCCCCATGTTTCTTCTTTTGTTACTAAAGTAAGGTAAATGTTAGTATTAGACTCTTCATTTAACATTTCACCATCAACATGGACGTTGTATGATATATAGGGACCACGCCATCCAGCAGCACCACTATCTTCAACAAGGTAATTAGAACGCAACTGATAAAATTTATAGTTAGCATTATCAGATAATTCAGATTGAGGCAAGTTTACACCTGTATCTAAGTAATAGACCTCCCATGCTTTACCAACTTCATTCATTTTAGAAAGAAGGGATGTTGCTTTTGAATTTTGAATTGCAGAATATAGAGCTGCCCCTGATATAACAGATAATGCGCCAAAAATTGCCAAAGCAATTCTAGCATCAAGCCCGAACATAGCACCTTTATTGAATTTTAACATATTTAGTGAATCTCTTATATTATTTATTATTAAGTTATTAAAATAATAGCATAAAGTTGCTAATTTGCGCAATAAAAAGACCCGCTTTAAGCGAGTCTTTTTCATAATCTATATTACTTTTTATCTTTAGATGTATCTTTTTTATCGTCTTTTTTAGATTCTGTTGTAGTTTCAGATTTTTGATCTTTTTTACGTTTCCTTACAGCTTCTTGTTTCACAATAACTGGCTTACCTGCAAATAAATCATCAATTTGTTCTTTATCTAAAGTTTCATATTCTAGTAGGGCTTCTGCTAGTTTATGAAGATTATCTTTATTTTTTATAAGTAGTTCTTTTGCTCTGTTGTAGTTTCTTTCTACAATAGCTCTTACTTCTGCATCAATTTCTTCAGCTAGTTTTTCTGAAACGGTATTAGAACCAGAAGATCTATTGCCTTGACCAAAAGGTTGTCCATTTGATGCATTGTCATAAGTTAAAGGTCCTAGTTTTTCACTCATTCCCCAGTTGCAAACCATTTTACGAGCAATTGAAGTAGCACGCTCCATGTCATTACCAGCACCTGTAGTTTGTTGGTCTAGAATAAGCTCTTCAGCTAAACGCCCCCCCATTAAAATAGCGATTTGGTTTTCTAAGTATTTTTTATCATAAGTAACTTTATCTTCAGTAGGTAGCTGCATAGTTACACCTAATGCACCACCTCTAGGCATAATAGTTACTTTATGCAGAGGGTCAGCCTCACCTTCAATTTCAAGAGTAACAATAGCGTGGCCACCTTCGTGGTAAGCAGTTGTTTTCTTTTGTTCAGGTGTTAAAGCATTAGATTTTCTTTCTGCACCCATCATGATTTTTTCTTTTGCTTTTTCAAAATCAATCATATCAACTAATTTTTTATTGCCACGAGCAGCCATTAAAGCGGCTTCGTTTACTAGGTTTGCTAACTCAGCACCTGCAAAACCAGGTGTACCTCTTGCAATAATTGCTGCATCAACATCGCTAGAAACAGGAATTTCTCTCATGTGAACATTTAAAATATGTTCACGACCTTTAATATCAGGAAGAGGAACGTTAATTTGTCTATCAAATCTACCAGGACGCATTAAAGCTGAATCTAATACATCAGGACGGTTAGTTGCAGCTAAAATAATTACGCTTTCATTTGGTTTAAAACCATCCATTTCAACTAGCATTTGGTTAAGCGTTTGCTCACGCTCATCATTACCGCCGCCAATACCTGCGCCACGGTGTCTACCAACAGCATCAATTTCATCAATAAAGATAATACAAGGAGATTTTTCTTTTGCTTGTGAGAATAAGTCTCTAACACGAGCAGCACCAACACCTACAAACATTTCAACAAAGTCTGA
>DMEM01000106.1 GCA_003450915.1 Alphaproteobacteria bacterium | reverse complement strand
ATATCGCCATGTAAATGGTACTTCTTTCCACCTTTTCTACAAAGGCATGCCACGCAAAAAAACTACTTAAAAACGAAACAATAACATAAAAAAATACAGAGAGACAAATAAATGAAAAAGACTTTTCTAGTTATTACATCAATCTTAACTATAATAATTTTAGCATCTGCTGCTATATTTTTAATAAATAAAAAACCAACAGTAGAGCAATTTATAGCAGAAAAAGGCTTACCTCAATCTGTAGAATTCTTTAATGAACAAAATTATATTCTAAACTACAGTGTTAGCAGAGGATTTGGCATAAATAAGGAGAAAAACTCTATAAAACATGACATCTGCTCTATAAAATTTAATATAAAAAACAACAAAGTTACAAACCCTGAAAACAATATTAAGTCATGTGAAGAATTTGTAATGAATAAAGAAGGTGATGGAAAAAGATTCCAAGAAAAAATCCAGAGAATTATTGATGGTAATAAGATTAAAGCTCAGTTAAGCAATAAAATCAGTGACCTAAAAAACCACAAGGATAAAAAACAATAGTAGTTTTCGTAAAAAAACATAAAAATAAGCTAGATTTTTCAGTCAATCTAGCTTATAATGTGTTTGTCGGAAACGGAAAAGATAAATAAAGGAAAATATTGTGTTTACAGTATATAAAAAAGAACTAACTTTCGGTGGTAAGCCTCTTACTATTGAAACTGGCAGAGTTGCTAGACAAGCAGATGGTTCTGCTTTAGTTACATACGGCGAAACAACAGTTTTAGCTACAGTATGTTTTGAAAAAAAACCTAAGGAAGGCCAAGGCTTTTTCCCATTAACAGTTACATACCAAGAAAAATTTTACGCAAATGGTAAAATTCCTGGTGGATTCTTAAAAAGAGAATCTCGTCCATCAGAAAAAGAAACACTAACATCAAGACTAATCGACAGACCTATCCGTCCATTATTTGATGAAGAATTCAAAAACGAAGTTCAAATCATGTGTCAAGTATTATCATATGATCAAGAAAACAATGCAGATATGGTTGCTATGATCGCAGCTTCAGCAGCATTATCATTATCAGGTGCTCCAACAGCAGCTCCTTTAGGTGGTTGCCGTATTGGTTTAATCGATGGCAAATATGTTGTTAACCCAACAAATGAAGAACAAAAAGAGTCAAATCTAGATTTACTAGTTGCAGGTACTCACGAAGGTGTTCTTATGGTTGAATCACAAGCTCAAGAACTTTCAGAAGAAATTATGCTAGGTGCTGTTGTACATGGTCATAAAGAATCTCAAAAAATCATTAAAGCTATTGAAGAGCTAGTTGAAGCTACTGGTACTGAAAGATTTGTTGTAGAAGCTAAAGAAACTCACGAAGAATTATATGCATCATTAAAAGCTATTTACGGCGAAGATGTTGTTAAAGCTTACGCTCTACCTAAAAAATTAGATAGAAAAGCTACTTTAGATGAACTAAAAGCTCAAGCTACTGAAAAATTTGCTACAGAAGACGAACTAGTTGATGTTGTTGCAAAACTATTCAAAAAACTAGAAGCTGATGTTTTAAGAGGCGCTGTTTTAGATACTAAAACAAGAATCGACGGTAGATCTCCTACCATGATTCGCCCTATCGTTTGTGAAACAGATATCTTACCAAGAGTTCACGGTTCATCTCTATTTACTCGTGGTGAAACTCAAGGTCTTATCGTTGCTACTTTAGGTAACTCTAAAGATGAGCAAATGATTGATGGTTTAGATGATATGGCTTATGATAGATTCATGCTACATTATAACTTCCCTTCATACTCAGTTGGTGAATGCGGAAGAGTTGGACCTCCAGGACGTCGTGAAATTGGTCATGGTAAATTAGCAAGACGTGCTATTGAGCCTATGCTTCCTTCAAAAGAAGACTTCCCTTACACAATTAGATTAGTATCTGAAATTACAGAATCAAACGGTTCTTCTTCAATGGCTTCTGTTTGTGGCTCATCAATGACTTTAATGGCAGCAGGTGTTCCAATGGCTCGTCCAGTTTCGGGTATTGCTATGGGTCTTATTAAAGAAGGCGAAGATTTCGTTGTTCTATCAGATATCTTAGGCGATGAAGATCACCTAGGTGATATGGACTTTAAAGTAGCTGGTACTGATCAAGGTATTACTGCTTTACAAATGGATATTAAGATTACATCTATTACTCCAGAAATTATGAAGCAAGCTCTTGCTCAAGCATACGAAGGCAGAATTCACATTCTAGGTAAAATGGCTGAAGCTATTACAGAATCTAGAACTGAAATGTCAGAATATGCTCCAAGCATTGAATCATTCTACATCGATAAAGAAAAAATCAGAGAAGTTATTGGTACTGGTGGTAAAGTTATCCGTCAAATCCAAGAAGACACAGGTGCTGATCTTACTATTGAAGAAGATGGTAAAGTTATTATCTCAGGTGTTGGTAAAGCTACAATTGATGCAGCGACAAAAATGGTTAAAGACATTGTTGCAGTTGCTGAAGTTAACAAGCAATACACAGGTGAAATCGTTAGAATCGTTGATTTTGGTGCATTCGTAAGAATCTTACCTAATGTTGAAGGTCTATTACATATTTCTGAAATTGCTCCTGTTAGACTTGGTCATGCAGAAGATATTCTAGAAGAAGGTCAAAAAATCGAAGTTAAATGTATCGGTATTGAAATGGGTAAAGTTAAGATCTCAATGAAAGAAATCGAACAAACTAACGAAGATGTTAAAGCTAAACTAGCTGCAGCTATCGAAGCTGGCGGAACTCCAAGAAGAGAACGTGAAGAAAACGATAGAGGCCCTAGAAGAGACAACCGTGGAGGTAGAGATAACCGTAACGGCGGTGGCAGACGTTTCAATAGAGACTAAGCTTTCTAGCTAATATATAAATAAAAAGAACCTTGCATTATGCAGGGTTCTTTTTTTATTAAAGATTGAAAATAATAATTAAATAATTTATACTTACATCAAATAAAGAGGAGTTAAAAAACAATGGATAAACTAACAAAGATAAAGCAAAACCTAGCTCAAGCGACTGATGGATTAAACACTCCAATTGATCAAGGTATTTTTGATTTAGTTACTGCCTTAAACTATCTAGATTTTCCAACAGATTCATCATGCCAAGGGCACCCTGAACAATCTGGAGCCTTTTTCCCATGGGTAATGATTGCTAATGATAGTAAAAATGTAAACTTTGATAACCAAGGTGAATACTATAAATATGCAATGACCAATTTAGACTTGCAAAAAAGATTTATTCCCCTACTAAGTGAGTTCTATAATGGTAGAAAAACAGAACATCAACACCGAATTTTTTGCAATCTTATACAATGTGGCATGATTGAGATTATGCCACAATCAGGTTATATTTCAGAATTTATAACAGAAAAAGAAGAACGTGAGAAACTTCACTCTATCTATAAGCAAGAATTTGATGATTTTAAAATATTTTTAGAGTCTAAATTTTAACAAAAATAACTTAATAAATACAAAAAGATAGAATAGCTATTTTAAATTAGCTATTTTAAACGTTTTATGTTTAACTGCATATTGATTAATGCGATATTAATGTTTATATTGCATTTTATGCGGAAAGTTATTCTAGCGGGAAAATAGGAATAACTTAATAATTTATAAGGAAAAAAGATTTTGGAAAATCAAAATAATACACAACAAAGTGTAGAAGTAGGAAATAATTACGAAGCAAAAGTAATCAAGCTAGTTAGCTTTGGTGCTTTCGTTGAAGTTTTACCAGGCGTAGAAGGTTTAATTCACATATCACAACTTGCTCCAGTTAGAATTGGCCAAACAGAAGATGTTTTAGAAGAAGGTGCTATTATTGATGTAAAATGCATTGAAAAAGACCAGGATACTCTAAGACTTTCAATGATTGATGTTAAACAAGAGAATGAAAAAGTAGCAAATAGAATTGCAAGAGCTATTGCTCAAGGTGGAACAGAAAGAAAATTCAGTCGCGATAACTCTAGAGGACGCCCTGATAATAGAGGCGGAAGAAGAGACTTTGGTGACAAACCTAGAAGAAGCTTCGGGGATAGAAACGACAGACCTAGAAGAGATAACAGAGATGATCGTCCTAGACGTGACTTCGGCGATAAACCTAAAGGTGATAGAAACTCTAACTCTGATAGACCTAGACGTGACTTTAACGACAAACCTAGAAGAGATTACGGTGATAAACCAAGACGTGACTTCGGTGATAGAAACGACAGACCTAGAAGAGATAACAGAGATGACCGTCCTAGACGTGACTTCGGCGATAAACCTAGAGGTGATAGAAACTCTAACTCTGATAGACCTAGACGCGACTTTAACGACCGCCCTAGAAGAGATTTCGGTGATAAACCAAGAAGAGACTTCGGTGATAGAAACGATAGACCTAGAAGAGATTCTAGCGATCGCCCTAGAAGAGATGGTAACGGCGGCGGACAAAGAAGAAACTTCTCTCGTTAATCAAACTAATACATATTATAAAAACAAAGAAGAGCCTATTTTGGGCTCTTTTTTCTATATTATATTCAACATTAAAGCCTTATTAATTATTTTTACGATAAAGATTGACTATTTTATAGATAAAATGAGATACTATATAAGGTTCAAACAAACAGATATTAATAATAAGTTTGAAGTATATCTACTCATAGCTTTGCTATGATACAAAAGTGAAGGAGTATACTCTTTATGCAAACTATAATGATTGCTGCAATGGCTAAAAACAGAATTATCGGCCATAAAAATCAAATTCCATGGAAGTTAAAAGAGGACTTTCAACATTTTAAACAAAATACAATTGGACACCCTATTATTATGGGAAGAAACACTTTTAACTCTTTAAAAGCTCCTCTACCAAACAGAGAACACATTATTTTAACTAGATACCCTATTGATGGCTTTTTATGCTTTGAATCAATGAAAGAGGCTCTAGACTACTGTAAAATTAAAGATTACGAAAAAGCTTTTTTAATTGGCGGCGCTAAAGTATATGAAGAAGGTTTAAATTATTCTGACACTATATTATTAACCCAAATTGAAAAAGAGTTTAACGGTGATACAAAATTCCCCCCTTTCAATAAAAGCAACTGGAAGCTTATAGAAATGGAAAAAGCCTATAGTGAAGAAAATGACTTTTACTACACTTTTAATACATTTCAAAAAAACAATGACTAACGCATACTCTTTTAAATAATAAAAAACCGTCTATTAAGACGGTTTTTTATTATTTTTCAGACACTTGTAATATTACCTATCGTACCATTGCTTTAATGGCTTTTCCTTATATCTAACCTCTCCTCGCTTATAAGAGTCCTCTTCTTCAATTCTTTTAGGCATTGAAATTATTTCAATA
>DMEM01000063.1 GCA_003450915.1 Alphaproteobacteria bacterium | reverse complement strand
ATGTAAAAGTGGCTGGTGAATTTGAATACGGTAATCCATATGCTGATTCAAAACAAGCTGTTGATAGTATTATTAAATCATTAAAGCAAACAGCAAAAGACTTTAATTTAGATTTAAATGATATTGACTATGAAACAGTAATTGGAAAAAAGACTCTATCAGATGAGAGCTCTCCAGATGGTTTGCATAAGTTTTCAATTAGAGCAACTCTTTCAGGTGAAAGATCTTTTGGTTCTAAAGATTTTGCTACAAAGTGGGAACAAAATACCGAGCATATAGAAGGTGTAGGGTCATTAGTGTTTTCAGGCCAGCGTAACTTTGCAGGTTCAACAAGAATTGAGCTAGCACACTCAAACCATGATTTATTAGAGCAATCTTCTGAGTATTTAATTAATCAGATTGGTTCTTTAAGCGGTGTTAGGTCTGTGCAATCATCAGATCAGCAGGGTAAGGTTCAATATAACTTTAAGCTAAAAGATAAAGCAATTAAGTTAGGGGTAACAGCTGAATATTTAGCTCAACAAGTGCGTAATTCATTTTTTGGCGTTAGTGCAATGTCTCAACAGGTAAAATATGATGAAGTTACTTATAGAGTAAAACTGCCAGAGTCTGAAAGGTCTAGCCTTTACACTCTAGATAATTTAAGAATAATCTTGCCAAATAAAGAAGAAGCATTCCTACAAGATTTAGCTAGTGTATCTGTTGAAAGATCATATACAACTATTGAAAAACTAATGGAAATAGAATTACAGCGGTTTTAATAGAGCTTGAAAGTAGTGTTGATGAAAATATTTTCCAAGATAATATTACAAAAAGTTACCTTTCAAACTTAGATACTAAATTCCCTGGTGTAAAATATAGCTTTGAAGGTGGAAAACAAGACGATTCAGACTCTTTTGAAGATATGAAGGTCGGTTTTATGATAGCAATTCTTGTTACTTATATTTTACTTGTGTTATTATTTAATAACTATGTAGAGCCATTTATTATTATAACAAGCATTCCTTTTGGTGCAGTAGGTGCAGTATTAGGTCACTTGCTTATGCAGTCAAACTTTACATTACAAAGTATGATAGGTCTTTTAGCCTTAGCAGGAATTGTAGTTAATAATGGCTTAGTTTTAATTGTAACTATTAACTCTTATTTAAAAAAAGGCTACAATATTAACGAAGCATTGGTTGAAAGCTCAAAAAGAAGACTTCGCCCAATATTGCTAACAAGCTTGACTACTTTTATAGGGCTGATTCCAATTTTAAGTGAAACATCTCATCAGGCGGCATTTTTAATTCCGATGGTTATTTCTATTGCATTTGGATTACTGTATTCAACAATAATAACATTGGCGTTAGTTCCAGCCTTATTTAAAATTTTTGAAGACTTTGGATTAAGAAACACAAAACAGGAAATTAATTAATGAAAATTTTATTAGTTGAAGATGATAAAAGCACGGCCGAATATATTGTGAAAGGCTTAACAGAGGTAGGCTTTAATGTTGATCATTTTGATATAGGATCAGAAGGGTTATTTGCTTCTGCTATAAATAAATACGATGCAATTATTTTAGATAGAATGCTTCCAGAAGTAGATGGTTTAAAAATAGCTAAAACATTGCGTAGTACTAATAACCAAACTCCAATTATTTTCTTAACTGCAATGAGCGATGTAGATGAAAGAGTTAAAGGCTTAACAGCAGGAGCTGATGATTACCTAACAAAGCCATTTGCTTTTTCTGAACTATTAGCAAGGCTACAAAATATAATTAAACGTAATAATGGAGTTCAGGCTAATATAGAATCTGTTCTAACTTTAGGAGATTTAACAGTTAATCTTATTGATAGATCAGTAGTTAGATCTGGTAAGGGCATAACTCTACAGATCAAAGAGTTTAATATTTTAGTTTATTTATTAAAAAATAAAGGAAGAGTAGTAACAAGAACAATGTTATTAGAGCAAATTTGGAATTATAACTTCTCACCTCAAACTAATGTAGTTGATGTGCATATTTTTAACTTAAGAAAGCAAGTTGATGAAGGTTTTGATAAACAGCTAATTAAAACTGTTAGAGGAGTAGGATATAGAATAGATGATGAATAGTCGTTTTATAAAACATTTATCTTTAAGAATTGTTTTAATTTATGTTTGTATATTTGTTTTTATGACTGCAAGTATTATTTTAATTATTGATGCAACATCACGTAAGCAAACTGCAAGTTTTGTTCAGCCAATTGTAGAGACAAAAATTAACGTTTTAACAGAAGCCTATAAGACTGCAGGCTATGAAAAACTACTACATATTTTAGCTTTTAGAAAAAGAAAAACTTTTGATGTTATCTTAAAGAAAAATGATGAGGTTATTTATACTTCATTAACTCAGGCAAGACAAATTCATAAAAAACATAATAAAGACTCTAATTTAGTATTTTACAAAGAATCTAACTATAGTGATTATATAGGAATAGCTAGAGACTTAGGAGAAGACCTTAATCTAACGGTTTTATTAAATGTTGAATTATTAGAAGAACAGCGTGACTTTGCCCATGTAATGGCAAAAGTCTGTATTGGTATTAGCATTTTAGGATTACTATTGATTGGATTATTAATTCAAACATTACGTCAGAGGTTACATTTTGTTAATCAAAGCTTGGCAAATATTGTTAAGTTTTCAAGCTTAGATCAGCGAATAGGGCGTGCAGGTAGCGAAGATGAAATTGATGAGTTATCTAAAAATATTAACGAAGTACTTGATCATATTGAAGCACTTGCTAATAAAAAACAGCTTATGGCCAATAATATTGCTCATGATTTAAGAACTCCTCTAACTAGGGTTTCAAATACAGTTAACAGTCATTTTAAAAACTTAAGCCTCAAGGCTCAAGAAGAAATTACTCAGCAAATAGATAATATGCTAGAAATATTTGATTCTATTTTAAGAATTTCAAAAATTGATAGTAAGCAGCCTTTAAAATTAGAAACTAGTGATATTAACCAAATGTTAGAAGATGCTTTTGAATTTTATGCTCCATTAGCTGAAAGTAAAGGTTTATCTGCAGAAATTAATTTAGCACCAAATATGTCGATGATTTGCGATAAAGGACTTGTTTGTCAGGCTGTGGCTAATTGTTTAGATAATGCTATTAAATATACAGAATCAGGCTCTATAATGCTTAAGGCTGAGCAAAATAACGATAACCTTGCTATAAAAATTATAGATACCGGCATTGGAATTCCACAAGATAAGATCGATGATGTTTTACAGCCATTCTTCAGACTTGATGAAGCAAGAACATCATCAGGCGTTGGCTTAGGTTTAAGTTTAGTTAACTCAATTATTAAAGCGCATAATGCAGATTTAACGATTAAATCAAATCAAAATGCTGGAACTATTATCCAGCTTAGTTTTGCACTAAAAAGCTAGTAGGTTTTACTAAAATGTCAGTTAAAAAGTAATGGTTGAAAGTATAAGAATGTATAACTTAAACTTACGTTCAACTCTTAACCCTGTAGGAGGCCATCATGGCTAACGCAAACCCAAACTATCGTCGTAATCAGAATCAAGCCATTCGTCAAATTGATCGTCACTTTTCAGAGTTTTTTGTTGAAGCTGATACAAAACACGGTTTCGACGTTCGCGTTCTTACTGAACGTGATGGCGAAGAAGTTTGCTTCTTCGATTCAACTTCAATTGAAGGAGGTTTCGTCGTCGGCTGTTACAGCGACGGAAGTGGGCCGGTGCATATTCCTATGCACTAACTTACCGAGGGAAAGGGATCTACATTGTAGATCCTTTCTCGCGTCTTATATATTCATGATTTTGAAAGACTTACATAAATAAAAAACAATAATAGGAGTTTATGTGATGAATAGAATTCTAAAGTTAATAGCTGTGTTTGTTGTTTGTAGTTCGCCGGTTAAGGCTGATGTTAATCCTCAAGAAAAATTACCAGATCTGCATAAGGCAGTTTTAAAAGAAGATATTATAGAAGTTGAAAAACTTATTTTTAATGGTGCAGATGTAAATCTATTAGATAAGGTTATGGGACAGTCACCTTTACATTTAGCAGCCCAAGGTAATAGCCCTAAAATAATTGAAATGTTGATAAAAAAAGGTGCATTTGTTAATTTGCAGACTCCAAAGTCTGGCATTAGTCCGTTAATGGTTGCCGTTTGGAACTTAAAACCTGACAATGTTAGGCAGCTACTTAAAGAAAAAGATATTAATATAGATTTAAGAACTGCATCTGGTTTTACTGCACAAGATTGGGCGAATATTCCAGATAGAAAAAATAATAAAAAAGAGCAAGGTGTAGTACAAAAAATAAATACAATATTTAATAGCTACCGGTCTCAACAAGCTAGCATATTATCTAATCAAAAAATCTATAATATCATTATTAATACTAAGCTTTCAGAAAAAGATAAAACAAGTAGAGTGAAAAAGCTTATTAGGCTAGGTTATGATGTAAATACTGTGCAGCCAGTAATTGGTAATAGAAATGATATGCATTCTCCTTTGCTTGTTGCATCAAGAGATGGTTATACTAAAATAGTAAAAGAATTATTAAAAGCAGGGGCAGATCAAACCCAAAGAGGTTACCCGATGCATATGCTGGCTATCCATAAAGCAGCTTATATGGGCCGTGATGAAGTTTTAGAGTTATTAGTAGAGCAAGATGATATTAAAGAGGTTATAAATGATCAAGGACCAAACAATGGTAATACAGCTTTACACGATGCAATTAGGAATGGCCATCTTAAATCAGCTGAGATTTTAATTAATGCAGGAGCCAAAGCAAATATAAAAAATTACAAGGGTGAAACTGCATTAACTTTAGCTAAGTATTATAAGTATAATGAAATCATTAAAATGTTAGAAAAATAGTTTGACAATATTGCTGTTAGTACTTACATTTAGGATGTGTTTATTACTTTTTTAGAAGGACCTAATATTATGGGTAAAGAAATTGAGTTGGCGTTTGATATTCCTAAAGAAGTTGCGGAGAGCATTTTAAGCTCAGTAGATGTTTTAAAAAAGAAATCTATTTATCAGTCGTATCTATTTAAAGAAAATGCGATTGTTGGTTTTTGCAAAGAAACAAACGTATGGAAAATAGAGCTTCGGTTACAAGATCTTTACTATCCGTTTACAGTAAAGCCAAAGTCTTCTGAAGTTGGTAATATTCATGAAATTTTAAAAGATATTACACATGATAATTTGGCATGTTCAGATTTGGAAATTCGCATTCGCGATTATGGCAAAAAGGCTAAACCTCGTTTTGAATTTACTGTTAAAAAGCTAAATCCAAATGATGATGGTACAGATGATGGTCGGGATGAGTTTGAAGCTTTCATAGATTGGGAGCATCTTTCAATGTTAGATGCGTTTTCTAAATCAAACGGATATAAGGTCATTAAAAAACGTAATGTATTTATGATTGAAGGAGATGAGTATGTACTTGATCAGCTAAAACAGCGTAAGCATGATCGAATTGAAATTGAATTTGATACTATTGCAGAGCGTGATGCCGTTGATCATCTTGATATTGCAGGTCATAAAGTTTCAACTATTTCTGAATTTGGCAATAAAGAAATGGCCTATCAAAACGGCTGCCGATCAGTAGCCTAAATAAATCGAATATATAAAAGCCCCCTTTTGGGGGCTTATTTTTTATAGCTTTATGAATGCTTATATAATATGATTGCTGAAGTATATAAAATTTGTTACACTTACTGTAGTAGTAA
>DMEM01000043.1 GCA_003450915.1 Alphaproteobacteria bacterium | reverse complement strand
TGTTTTTGATTTTGATTGTAAAAATAGTGTTACTTTTGATAATTATTTGAAAGAATCTGAGGTTGTTTTTTAAAAAAGCAGTTTTTATAGCGAATTAAGAAAGTAAATGGCCGACTGATATTTTATATCAGTCGGCTTTTCTTTTTTTATTGTAAAAGCTAGCAAAAATATAAAAAACAATAAAATATCGAAAGAAGTTCTATTGAAAAAGTTTAAAAAATGGCTATATATAATAAGTAATACTATTTTGTACCGTTTTTCTTTTTATGAATAAGGAGGCTACATGATTAAGATTATTAATATTGATCAGTCTGCACCAAATATTTGGAGATTTGGCCCTAAAAGGGGAAAGTATCCCCGAAATTCTTTATTTTGTAACATGAAAAAAGAGCGTTTTTTTATTAACTACGCTGAAGATTTAGCGCCTTGCTACACAAAAGAAGGCTTGTTTGATACATCATTGTCAAGAATTATTGTAAAGCCTAATGGTTATCCGTTGATTGTCGGACCTGACGGTAATGATGATAATCATTTCATATTGTTCATCTCTTTCAACATTAAGCGAAATGACAGTTTGTTTGGAGTGCATGGCTTAACTAAAGGTCAAAAACAACATACTAGAGACTGTACAAAGCCTGGAAATACATTATCTTTTGTCAAGGAAAAGTCCGAAATTCTTGATCAAAAAATATATCGAGAGAATGGGGTTGTTTATTATAACCTAGTAGTTAAGCTGCTTAATCCTCTGGGATATATTTCAACAAATAGAAAACATAAGTTTGAACATTTATTTACCTGGGAAGGTTTTGAAACTTACGTAGACTTCAAAAAAGCAAGAAATCGACTTTATGAAGGCGATGCTTGTAAAATGAATGTAAGTCATCGAACAGTATACGGAGAAATACCGAAGGCAAACTTGACTGAAAAAGGAGGATTCTTACAGGAACGAGCTGAATTAAACCATATTATAAGTTCAAGTCGTTACCGAAAAAAACATTTTGTTCTTGAGTTAAGCCGGGTTAAATATCTGTTGGATAAGCGTAAATTAAATTATTCTTACGCAGAATATGAAGACTGTTTTCACTTCAACGGAAAAACCTATTATTACAGTGATGATTCTTTGTATGAAATTATGGGGCTGTATGATATGGAGTTTAATGAGTTGATTAGAATTGCTTAATGTTTTGTATTATCGATTATTATTTATAGACTTGAGGTTGTGTTTAGCAGATCTCAAGTCTTTTTTTATTGTAAAAAGCTAGCAAAAATATTTAACCTATGTTATTTTATTGGGTATTATTATAATTATCCAATCTTATAGGCTAATTTATAATAAAACTATCTCAGTTAAAAAATATAATAAGGAACAATCACATGAAAAAATTATTTCTATGTGCTTTGGCAATGTTTACAGCAGCAAATGCTAAGGCAGAAATTATCACAGGAGAAAAATCTATGACAGATCAAGTACAAAAAGAGTACATTAAAGTTGAAACTAAATACGGTAACGTATTCTTCGAATTTTTCGAGCAAGACGCTCCAAAACACGTTGCAGCTTTTAAAAAGCTAACTAAAGACGGTTTTTATAACGGTTTAGTATTCCACAGAGTTGTTTCTGACTTTGTTGCTCAAACTGGTGATCCAACAGGTACAGGTACAGGCGGCCCAGGTTATAACCTAAAAGCTGAATTCAATGACAGACCTCACGTTAGAGGTGCTTTAGGTATGGCAAGAGCAGGACACCCTGATTCAGCAGGTAGCCAATTCTACTTCGTACTAAAAGATGCAAGATTCTTAGACCACGAATACACAGTATTCGGCCAAGTTGTTAAAGGCATGGAAGTTGTTGATCAAATCGTACAAGGCGATAAAATGGATAAAGTTACTCTAGTAACAGAAATCGACTAAGATTTTATCCACCATAAGTTTTTAAAGATGTTGCTTTTTTTAGCAGCATCTTTTATTATATTGAGAGTTTTAGTGCTAGAAAAAATAAGAGGGATCTTAATAACATGATTGATTATAATTTATTAGACAAAGAAGTAAGAAAAGTTTTAGAAAAAGATAAAACAGGCCATTCTATGGATCATATTTATAAGGTGTTGAAAAATGCCAATAGGCTAATGGATTTAATAGCAAAGGACCATGATAAAGATATTGTAAAAGTTGCTTGTTACTTGCATGATGTGGATGATTATAAGATAGTAGGAGAAGAAGAGTCACAAAAGTTAACTAATACTCATAGGATTTTATCTTTATTAGATATGACTCAAGAGCAGAAAAAACACGTGGTAACTATTATGAACTCTATAGGTTTAAGCAAACAGCTAGATGATGTTCATCCTTCAACATTAGAAGGCACAATAGTATCAGATGCAGATAAGCTAGACTTAGGGGCAAATGGCATTGTTAGAACATTTGAATACGGCTTTCATGTTAATAGACCAGTTTTTGATGTTAATATATTGCCAGTTAAACATAAATCATCAAAAGAGTATAAAGGTCCACATAGGCCTTCAATTAATCACTTTTTTGAAAGACTTTTAATAATTAAAGACTTAATGTATAATCAAGAAGCTAGAAAACTGGCGGAAAAAAGACATAAAATAGCCTATGATTTTCTTGAAAACTTTTTTGAAGAGCGTCATGAAGACTGTAGTAAATGGTTAGAGCTTTTAGCTAAGTATAAATAAAGGTTAATTAAAATAAATGATAAATATAGTAGCAGTAGCAACAGGTGGTGCATTAGGTGCGGTTTTAAGACATTTTATGGTTAAGTTCTTTACAGTTGGAGTTTTTCCTTCAGGAGTGTTAATTGCAAACTTACTTGGTTGCTTTATGCTTGGCTTGTTAGTAGAGATTTTAGCCATAAAAACTAATTTTTCAGAACCTTTAAGATACTTTCTTGTAGTAGGCTTTTTAGGAGCTTTAACAACTTTTTCAACATTTATTTTAGATTTAGTATTGCTAAATAATCAAAATAATATTAAATTGGCTTTAGTTTATGTAACTTCTTCTGTATTTGGTGGCTTGCTGGCCCTTATTTGTGGAATGTATTTAGTTAAAGCAATATTAAGATTTATTTAATCAAGGAATTATTATGACAAAGAATTTAAACTTACTATCATCATATGATTATCACTTACCAGACGAACTAATTGCAACGCAACCTGCAGAACCACGTGATGCTGCTAAAATGCTTATTGCAAAAACACTAGAAACTGATAAAAAATTCTATGATATTATCGATTATTTAAATGAAGGAGATTTACTTATTGTAAATAATACAAAGGTAATTCCTGCTAGAATTTATTGCTATAGAGATCGTGTTTTACCTAATGGAAATGTTGATGGTAAAGTTGCTTTAGAGCTATTGCTACATCGTCCAACAAAAGATGCTTTAACATGGGAAAGCTTTGCAAAACCTGCTAAAAGATTCAAGCCAGGACATATTGTTAAATTTGAAGGTCATGATATGACAGCAGAAGTTTTATCAAGAGACGGTGATACTGTTGAACTTAAATTTAATACAGAATCAACAGAAGAATTTGAATCTTTCTTAGACTTTGCTGGAGAAATGCCACTTCCTCCATATATTGCTAGAGAAGATGGTGCGACTAAAGCAGATGAAGATGATTATCAAACAGTATATGCTGAACATAAAGGTTCGGTTGCTGCTCCAACTGCAGGTTTGCACTTTACTGATGAATTAATTGAAAAAATTAAAGCAAAAGGTATTGAGTTCGATGCTGTAATGCTACATGTTGGTGCTGGTACTTTCCAACCTGTAAAAGTAGATGATGTTACCGAGCATAAAATGCATTCAGAATACGGAATTATGACTCAAGAGCTAGCTGATAAAATTAAAACAGTAAAGGCAAGAGGTAATAAAGTAATAGCAGTTGGTACAACAAGTATGAGAGTTCTTGAAACTGCAAATCAACAAGCTTTTGCAGGTGATACAAATATCTTCATTCGCCCTGGCTATAAATTTAATACAGTAGATGCTTTAATTACCAATTTTCACTTACCAAAATCTACTCTATTAATGCTGGTTTCAGCGTTTATTGGCTATGATCAGACAATGAAGCTTTATGAAACAGCTATAAGTAATAAGTTTAAGTTTTATTCTTATGGCGATGCTTGCTTTTTAGAAAAAAATGACTCATAATAAATCAGTAATAAAAAAATAATAGGGATCCTGATTAAATGAAAAAAATATTAATTATTGCAATGTTACTAGTTTCAACTTCTGCAAATGCTTTCTATACAACTTTTGAACATGATATAGAAAGATTAAGAGAAGGTGTTTATAAACAGCAAGGCACAATCGCTCAAAAAGAAGCATTCTTACAAAAAATTATTCCTTTAATTAAACAAAGAAGAGAAGAGGCTTACCTTAATATTGCAAGTGCATGTGCAGGGGATGCTAAAAAACTTTGCCCCAAAGCTCCAAATACTATTGATGCAAAAGTAAAATGCGTATCTGAAAAGCAAACTAAAATCTCAAATGTATGCAAGTTTACAATTAGAGATAATTTTAGAAAAAAATAAATAAAAAAGCCTCCAAGTTGGAGGCTTTAGTTTTATATAGAAAGTAGCTATTCTTCTAGTACAATCGCAATACGGTCTCTTAAGACAACAATATCATCATCTGACCAGAACATAGTGCTGAAGATGGAGGTTTGTTCTTCGCTAGGAATACCTTTTAACGCCTTCCCATATTCTAGCATTTCATAATATTCCAAGTCATAGGAAGGGCAGGAGATCTTATCAACATTTGAAAGAGCTTCATGGTAGATTCCTCCAGCGGTATAATATTCGTAATTATAAAGTAGCATTGCGCCAAGGGAAACCTTAAAAACCCAGTCCAATTTATTATTTAAGTTGGAACCTTGAGGAAAATCACTAATAATTGACAGCAGTTTCTCATCATCGTATTTTTCCTGTAATTCTGTAAGTGCTCTCAAGGTATTATCAATTTTTTCTTCTAATTTAATTCTATCAGAATAAATATAGATAATATCTTGATTGTCACTTTGCAGAATTTCATCTTGATAGCTGCTCGTTACAGTACCTTTATCGAAGTCGAAAGAGACGCTCTCAATATCAACATTTAGCCCTCTCTGACTTAAGTAATTGGTTGAATAGCAATTTTTCTTAAAGTCGTCAAGAACTAGTTGTTCAAATAGTCTAACTTCTTGCATATCGATAGCTTCTTCAGCTCGTATGGATACAGCTACAAATAATAGGCATAAGCCCAAGAATATCTGCTTCATGTGCAATCCTTTGTGAAAGTAATAGGGTGTATTATGATCTTAATGTATTTATGAATACTTAAAAAGTCAAGATGAATAACTTTTTAGTCAAACTAAAGTTGCAATATAAAACTCAATAAAAGTCCTTATTTTTTATTGCTCTTTGTTAATAATTCAAGTATAATGGAGCTATTCATAATTAGATAAAAATAATAAATATTTGTAAATTGTCAGGTGTTTGTGCTTTCTTATCGATAATAATTATGGATTTTTCGGCTAAAATGAAAAGAAAAAAGGAATAAAATTATGCTTACAACAAACGAAATTAGACAGAAGTTTTTAAAATACTTCGAATCAAAAGGTCATACAATTGTAAAATCATCTCCAACAGTACCAGATAATGATCCAACTTTGCTATTTACAAACGCAGGTATGGTACAGTTTAAAAATGTATTTTTAGGAGAAGAAAAAAGAGATTATACTCGTGCAACAAGTTCACAAAAATGCGTAAGAGCCGGAGGTAAGCATAACGACTTAGAAAACGTAGGACACACAGCACGTCACCACACATTTTTTGAAATGTTGGGTAACTTTTCATTTGGGGATTATTTCAAAGCCGAAGCCATTCCTTTCGCATGGGAGTTTTTAACTAAAGAATTAGGACTACCTGCAGACAAATTAGTAGCAACAGTTTATCATACAGATGATGAAGCTTTTGAAATTTGGAATAAAGTAGTAGGTCTACCAGAAGACAGAATTATTAGAATTACAACAAACGATAACTTCTGGTCAATGGGTGATACAGGTCCATGTGGTCCATGTACTGAAATTTTCTACGATCACGGTGAAGATATCTGGGGTGGATTACCAGGTACGCCTGAAGAAGATGGTGACAGATTTATTGAAATCTGGAACGTTGTGTTTATGCAGTATAATAAGCAAGAAGACGGTACAATGCTACCTCTAGCTCAAACAGGTGTTGATACTGGTTGTGGTCTAGAGCGTTTAGTTGCTACTCTTCAACATGTAAATAACAACTACGATATTGACTCATTCCAAACAATTATTAAAGGTATTGAAAAAGAAATCGGTATTAAAATTACAGATGAAACTTTAGCATCTTACAGAGTTATTGCAGACCACTTAAGAGCAATGAGCTTTTTAATTGCAGATGGTGTTATGCCATCAAATGAAGGACGTGGTTATGTTTTACGTCGTATTATGCGTAGAGCAATGCGTCATGCTAACTTATTAGGTTCTGATAAGTCATTTATTTTCTCATGTATTAAATACTTAGTAGATGTTTCAGGTGAAGATTTCCCAGAGCTAAAACAAGCTCAAAGCATGATTGAAGATACAGTTAAAAATGAAGAAGATAGATTTAATAAAACATTACACCAAGGTATTAAAGTTCTTGAAGCTGAAACTGCAGGTCTTAAAGAAGGTGATACACTTTCAGGTGATGTTGCATTCAAACTTTATGATACATTTGGGTTCCCTTTAGATTTAACTGAAGATGCTTTAAAATCTAGAGGTATTAATGTTGATGAAGAAGGTTTTAATGTATGCATGCAAGAGCAAAAAGATAGAGCTAGAGCAGCTGGTCTTGGTGGATCAACAGACTCAAAAACTTCAACAGTTTGGTTTGATGTTGCAGCTAAAGTTGAAGCAACAGAATTTGTTGGTTATGACAAAATGAACTCGATTTCTAAAATTGTTGCTATTATAAATGAAGATATGCAAGAAGTTAAATATTTAAAAATTGGTGAAACTGGCTATGTAGTTTTAGATAAAACACCATTTTATGCAGAAGCTGGTGGGCAAGTAGGTGATCAAGGTTACTTTAAAAAACAAGAAAATAATACAGAAAAATCATTTGCTGAAATTTCAGATACTCAAAAAGTAGTTGATGGTAAAATTTATCACCATAAAATAAGTTCATTATCTGATACAATATTTGTAGGTGATTCTTTATATGCTGAAGTTTCTTTTGGTACTCGTAAATATACAGAGTGTAACCATACAGCAGCACATTTATTCCATGCAGCATTACATAAAGTTGTTGGTAAAAATGTATTCCAAAAAGGTAGTTTAGTTGATAAAGACCGTATGCGATTTGACTTTTCATTAAATCAAGCTTTAACAGATAATCAAATTGCAGGAATAGAACAGTTTGTAAACTATGGAATTGTAAAAAATATTCCTGTAGAGACATTTCTAATGTCTAAAGAAGAAGCTATAGAAAAAGGTGCTGTTGCTTTATTTGGTGAGAAATACAATGATGAAGTAAGAGTTGTTTCAATAGGAGGTATAAATGTATCTATTGAGCTTTGTGGGGGGACACATGTTAAAAATACAGGTGAAATTGGATTGTTTAGAATTTTATCAGAAGGTTCTATTGCATCGGGTATTCGTCGTGTAGAAGCAATTACAAGCTTTAAAGCTATAAATCACTTATCAGAAAGAGATAATCAATTAATCTCTTTAGAAAAAGCAACTAAATTTAAAGCTGAAGAATTAGAAGAAAGATTCGCAACTTTAAACAAGCAAGTTAGAAAGCTTGAAAAAGAGTTAGCAGAAATTAAAGTTAACGCAGCACTTAACCCTGAGCAACTATTAGCATCTGCTAAAGAAGTTAACGGTCTTAAACTTATTACGGCAACAGCGACAGATGTTGATGTTAAACAAGCTCGAGAAGTAGTTGCTGATGTTAAAAACAGAGCTGATAATATTGTATTTGCTTTAGGTTTAGAAACTGAAAAAGGTTCAAACTTATTAGTTGGTTTAAGTAAAGCACTTACTCCAGCAAGAAAAGCAGGTGATTTAATGAAAAAAGCTACTGAAGGTTCAGATCTAAGAGGTGGTGGCGCACCAGATCTTGCAACAGCAGGCGGCCCAAAACTTGATTCATTCGATGCAATCTTTGCAGAAATAGAAAAAGCTCTATAAAAAATAAAAAGCCAGTCATTAGACTGGCTTTTTTCATATAGATAAAATATCTTCTCTAACCCGATAAGGATTGCTGATATGATTCATGAATAACAGGTATTCTGAGTTATTAAAAATATGAT
>DMEM01000194.1 GCA_003450915.1 Alphaproteobacteria bacterium | reverse complement strand
TTTAAGATCTTATTTAACCTTCTTCTAATAAAGTAAATACCACCAATAATTAATAGAACAAGAGGGGCAAATAATACGTTAATTAAAGCAACTTTTCTGATATATTCTTCAACTGTTGTTTTAATAGAACGTTTATATGTTTTCAATTCTCTTTTTGAAAGAACAAGTTCTTTTTGTTTTTCTAAAAGAATTTGGTTGATTTCAGCATATTGCTGAGCTGTTTTTGCTAAATTTTGACGTTTAGCTAAAGACTCATACTGGCTTGATACTAGTTCAATAGATCTAACAAGAGCGTTTTCTTGAAAATCTTTTTTAGCAATATCATCAACAATTAAGTCTTCAACTGCTTTTAATGTTCTTAAGCCATCACCTTTACTTCTTAAAGCAATTAAATCATAATCACCAATTAAGTAGTCAATAGTATTTGTTAAGAAGAACTGGTTGTCACTAATAGTTTTCTTATTAATAGAACCATCCATGTTCTTTTCACCATATGTACTGAACTGGTCAGAAATGAAGTCCATATCTGCAATAGCAACTAAAGCACCTTTTTTCTCTGAAATAGATTTATGAGGTGGAATTTTTGCAGCACCGTCTAAAGATTCAGCACCATCAAACCATTCTTTAACTCTATCTGGCATTTTATCAAATGATGATACAAAGCGTCCATCTAGCATAAATGCTACAGGGCGTTCCATTTTATCACCTCTTAAACGGCTAGCTACAGCTTTAGGATCTCCAATAGTATTAAACAATGCTCTAGAAACAGTTTGTGATGTTTTAGATGATGTTAATAGCGGAGTATACTCTAAAGTTGGTAAAATATTTTTAGGGGTAAAGAAACCGCCTTCAGGAATAATAATATTATTTAGGTTTGAAAAAATAGGATTTTCTTTATTCATTTCAGCTTCAGAGTAAAGAACCCATAATGGATAGCTAGTTACTCCAATTCCTGGAATATTAGTAGTCATAGCACGGCTTTTATCACCTAAAATAGAGTTGTAGTCATAATCAACTCCGTAGAATCTAATTAAGTCAGCTAAGTGGTCAAATGCTGAATCATCAGTTTTTCTATCAGGCATTAAAAAGTCATCTTCAGGTGCTGTACGGAAGAAAGGATCTAAAAATACTAACATTTTACCACCATTAATT
The DNA here is from genome assembly GCA_003450915.1 of Alphaproteobacteria bacterium. GTDB lineage: Bacteria > Pseudomonadota > Alphaproteobacteria > UBA1280 > UBA12223 > UBA12223. The sequence continues at coordinate 2,665 of DMEM01000194.1, read as the reverse complement.
AGATACTGGTCGGCTGCATATAAAGATTCTGGTTCTGTAAAAGGTGTAACAAATGCAATTACTAAGTCATACATTGGAAATACCGGATATGTCATCGGGATAAGGTCGATTTCATAACGCTTTAGAAGATCTCTTAAAAATGCAGGGGTTTGATTTTCGTTACCTAAGTCTAAATCTGTTAAAATACCAATTCTTTTAGATTTATTGTTTGTCATGTATTTTACTAATAATGATGCCATATCATATTCAAAGAAATTCTTTCTTTTAATAGAAATATATGGAATAGATTGGATATCAGGGCCTTTTCTTAAAGCAATACCTGCGTACATGCTATCACCATTTGCTAAAGGAATTTCAGCAACGTGGTCTCTTAAAGCTTGAATTTCAGTATTTTCATTTAGCTCAGGGTCTTTTTTCACATATTTAATTTTACCATTTGATGATTTTTCTAATTCAGATAGGTATTTATCAATATAGTTTGCAAATCTTTGGAATGGTAAAGGAATATTAGGGTTAGACTCTGAATAGTAGAATGTAACTTTTACACCTTTTTTATCAATTTTGTTTGTAATATTAACTAAGTTTTCTGAAATTGAATAAATTTTATCAGATGTAAAGTCAAACTTAACTGTTGAATCAGCGTAAATAGCATTAACAAATAATGTTATAGCACCTAATGCAGCAAGTTTTGCTTTACCAAAGTTAATTGAATAAATATTTTTGTTTGCATATAAAACAGCAGCAGTTAAGAACATAGCAATTAAAGAGAAATAAAGCACTAAATCATTTAATCCAATATAGCCAGATGCAATACTGTTAAATGAGTTTATGATGCTGTATTTGCTTAGCCCTGCAACAAAAGATGCTGGTAAAATAATTTCTAACATTGTAGAAACAGCACCAAGACCTGTTAGACATAGTACAAACATTATTAATATGCTATAACCTAGGCTTTCAAAGCTTGAACGTGCAAAAATACTTGTGAAACTAGTAATGGCAAAACATAGCTTGAAAAATAATACACAAGCTAAAATGCCTGAAGCAACAAGTAGAGCGTCAGGTTGACCTAAGTAGAAAATAGTGAAAATAAAACTAGATGCTAGTAAAATAAATAGGCCTCCTAGTGTTGAGTTTGCTGCAAATTTTGCAAGTACTAATTTTCTTAAATCAATAGGTAAAGATGAAAGTTTAATAGTATTTGCTTTTTTAGATTCTTTTGTATTTGAGTTAAAGCTTACTAAAAATGCAAACATTGCAATACTAATAGGAGCAAACTTTAAGAAAGCATGTAAGCTAGCTTGATTTAATAATAAAAAGCCACCTAAAAAGAAAGTGCTAATATTAGCTAAACAAACAAAAATAGCCATTAGAATCCATGTACTTTTAGAAATAAACAGCTTTTTTAGTTCAAATAATGTTAAGTTAAGTAAATTCATTTTTTTATATCCTTTATTTCTATTGTACTAGAATATCTGTAAAATCAGCAAAGTCTTCATTTGCTAATTCTTTAATAATAGAACCATTTTCAATAATACAAACTCTATCACAAATTTCTTTAATTTCTTGCATGTTGTGGCTAGAAATAATAATTGTACGATCTTTTTTTATTTTATTAATGATGTTGTAAAATTCTTTACGTTGAAGAGGGTCTAGACCATCAGTCATTTCATCTAAAATCATAATTTTAGCATCTGCTAATAATACGCTAGCAAATAGCACTCGTTGTTGGTAGCCTTTAGAAAGCTCATTAAAGTTTTTATATAGCATATCTTTAGCGCTAACCATATCTAAAATAGGGTTGATCTCTGATTTGTTTTTTTTGTAAACCTTAGCAATAAATTCTAGATATTCACCAACGGTTAAGTTTTCAACTTCTTCACGTTCTTCTGGTAGGTAAGCAATATTTTGTTTTAGTTTAGGGTGTTTTGCTATATCAGCTTGATTTTCAACATAAACAGTGCCAACATCTGGTTGAATAACACCAGCTAGCATATTTAAAGTAGTTGTTTTACCAGAACCATTTTTACCAATAATTCCTAAAACTTCATTGTTTTTAATATTAAGAGAAAGGTCTACAACCTTTTTGCCATTATATGTTTTTTTAATATTATCTGCTTGTAATGGATATTTTATCATTATTTTTTACCTTGTTTGTATTATAGACGTAAGTCTCTTCAAAAGTTGATATGCAACTTTTAAGCCATAATTATTAATGATTGATTTATTTGCTTTAAGGATACAATTTTTAGATATTTCAGTCAAGTTATAAACAATAAAAATCGCTTTAACTCTAGACGAATAAAACCTCTGCTCCTATAATATAGCTACTCTTAAAGAAAATACGTTTTTTTAGCTCTATTTATTAAATAATAGATATTGAGCAGATACACTAGGTAAAAGGATGTTTTTATGCTAGAAAGTCTACAAATGTTTGTAGCCGTTGCAATGGTATTACTGGCTACATTTTTTTTAAAGTTTGAAAAATCAAAAAAAGAATACGAAGAAGAACAATCTTTAAAAGCAACTGTTACTATGACTCAAACTTATAAAGTTAGAAGTCGTACAGAAGCTATTTTAAAAAGAATGGAAAGCGTTTCTATTAAGTGTAGAAACTTGAGTATTCAAAAAATAGAAGAAGAAATATACCGTCTACAAGTTGAACAGG
>DMEM01000145.1 GCA_003450915.1 Alphaproteobacteria bacterium | reverse complement strand
AAAGTAAAAGAAAGCATCTTTAAATGAATGTTATTATTTATATAATTATACTATAACTAGAACTCTGACGGACCTCAAAACATCTAACAACTTGCAATAAATACTTAAATTTTCAAGATATTACTAGAAAAAACCTTTTACCTTGAAAATTCAGGTAAAATATACTATTATAAGGCTTATGGATATACTTTTAGATTAAGAATTAATGTGAACTTAGGTAGAGTTAATATTAGTTTTTTGAATTTTAAAGTATCTTTTATTAAAAATTAGTAGAAAGATATTACAAATGCAAATTGATTTTTCAAACTTAGAAAGTCACTTGAATCATAAAATAAATGATTATAATTTATTTGAACATGCCCTAACGCATAGTTCAGTTGGCAAAACAAACTCAAAAGGAATAAAGCACAATAATGAGAGATTAGAATTCTTAGGAGATAGAGTTCTTAACTTTACTATTGCTGACTTAATTTATAAACAATTCCCAGACAAACCTGAAGGTTTCTTGTCTAAAATGCACTCTGCACTAGTTAGCCAAACAACTCTTGCTGAAATTGCAAAACAAATTAAACTTGATGAATTAATTCAACTTGGTAAGGGTGAGGCTATGTCTGGAGGGGCTCAAAAGCCTACTATTTTATCAGATGCTATGGAATCTATTCTGGCAGCTTATTATATTGATTCAAGCTTTGAAGATGCTCAAAACTTTATTATTAAATATTGGACTCCTTGGATGGAAAAAGTTGAACTTAAAGATCCAAAATCAAGACTACAAGAAATTTTACAACAAAATGGTTTAAGCTTACCAGAATATGATGTAGTTGATGAAAGAGGTCCAGCTCATGAAAGAGTTTTTGTAATTAAAGTTTCAACATCCGACGGTCGCTTTGCAATGGCAGAAGGACTTTCAAAACAAGAAGCACAACAAAACTCAGCACGTAAACTTGTGCAAATTCTTGAAAATAAAATGAAAATGAAAAACAAATAAGGATATTATATGACTATCGAATATAACGAAGAACAACATAACGAAACAAGAGCTGGCTTTGTTGCTATCGTTGGTGCTCCAAACGCAGGTAAATCAACATTCTTAAATACTTGTATTGGTGAAAAAGTTGCAATTGTTAGCCCAAAAGAACAAACAACAAGGTTCAATATTAGAGCTGTTTTAACTGAAGGTCAAAATCAGTTTATTTTTGTTGATACTCCAGGTATTCATAAAGCTCGTAGAATGTTTGATGAAGCTATGGTTAATACAGCTTTAGAGGCAAGTATTAATGCTGATGTTATTTTATTCCTAGTTGATATTAAGCGTGGTTTTACAGATGAAGTTCTTGAAATTATTGAACACTTAAAAGAAGTTAGAAGAATTAAAAAAGTTTTTGCTTTTAATAAAGCTGATTTAGTTAAAGACAAAAAAGATATTTTACCAAAGCTTGAAGAAGTTAAAGAGAAATATGGTGATTTATTTGAAGACTATATGATTATTAGTGCAAATAAAAACCAAGGCACTAGCGATGTTTTAGATACTTTAGCTAAACACATTCCTGAATCTCCTCTTCTTTATTCTGAAGACTACCTTACAGATTTACCAATGAAGCTAATTGCATCAGAAGAAACTCGTGAGAAAGCATTCTATTTACTTCAAAACGAAATTCCTTATTCAATGATGGTAGAAACTTTAGAATATAAAGTAAACCCAGATGATGGATCTGTAAGAATTGAACAAGTTCTATTACTAGAACGTGAAGCTCATAAAAAAATTGTAGTTGGTAATAAAGGTCAGATGATTAAAAAAATCGGTATGACTGCTCGTAAAGCATTAGAAGAATTCTTACAGGTTAAAGTTCACCTATTCCTAAGAGTTAAAGTTCAACCAAACTGGGCGCAAGATAACTTCTATTATAAAATGTTTGGCTTAGATAAACCAAAAGATTCAAAATTTGAAGATACAAACAAAAAGTCACACAAAAGAAAAAGAAAATAAAACTTAAAATTGCAAATTTAAACCCCTCTTTCCACAAGGGGGCGTTTTTTTATAGAAAAAACATAAAAACCTTTAATTATCATTGAAATATTACTAAATTGGTACTACAATATTTAGGTTACTTAACAACGTTTCTTTCTTAATACTTTTTTGAAATATTTTAAATTTCTAAGGAAGGGTATCATGAAACAAGAAATTCGTGCTAATCGTATTAAAGCCTGGGATAATGATAATAATATTGCAGAAGTATCTCACTTTGGATCGATAGAAGACTCTATAGTAGCATTAAAATCTTTAACCAACTGTTACAATATGCTAAATAGTGAAGACTGTGACAATTCTCATGACGGTGTAAAGCTGAAAAGATCTTTTCACTCAGCACACTGCACTGAAAGTGAAGGACTATTCGGATGCCTGCGAGTTCACAAGTCTAATGACTGCACCAACTGCCGAGATGGTAGCGACTTGCAGAATGAAGAAGATTACAGAGGGGAACCGCCTTTCAAACTTAGAGTTAAGTTAAACTTTAACAAATTTTTACGATATTTTCATATGCCAACACTGGCAATTTGATGAATAATTTTATATAAGAGCAGCCTATATGAAGGCTGCTCTTATTTGTTTATAAACATTGCAACTGTACTCTTTTTATATTATAATAAGTTGGTTATTTATTAATAAAAGAAAGTATAAAACATGCTAAAAGTACAAGTTATTATTCCAAGTAGAATCGGCTCAACAAGACTTCCTGAAAAAAATATTCAAGATATTTGCGGTAAGCCAATGGTAGTTAGAGTTTGTGACCAAGTAGCTAAAGCTAATGTTGGCGAAGTTATTGTTGCTTGTGACCACGAAAAGGCTAAAAAAGTAATTGAAGAATACGGGTACACTGCTATTATGACAGATCCTGAACTACCTTCAGGTTCTGATAGAATTTATGCTGCTATGACAGAGGTTGAAAACCGTACTGGTGAAAAAGCAGATATTATTATTAACGTACAAGGTGATGAGCCATTAACTCCACCTGAGCTAATTACAGATACAGTTAAAGCTTTTGAAGAAAATGACTGGATTGATGTTTTAACATACGCACACCCTATTGATAAAGAAGAAGATTTAAACAACCCTAACTTAGTTAAACTAGTAACAGATGAAAATAACAAAGCACACTACTTCTCAAGAAGTTTAATTCCTCACGGTGCTAAAATTGCAAAACGCCACATTGGTTTTTATGCTTATAAACGTGATGCTTTAGAAAAATTTGTTAAATCTCCTCAATCACCATTAGAAGTTCAAGAAAAACTAGAGCAACTACGTGGTTTAGACATCGGTCTTAACTATTATGTAGCAATGACTCATCAAGCTCCAATTGGTGTTGATACAAAAGAAGATTTAGAAATGGTTAGAGAAATTGTTGCAAAACAATTAGCTGAAGAATCTAAATAATCAATATATAAAAAACAAAAAGACCAATATCAATTAAGATACTGGTCTTTTTTATTTTGGGCTAATGGTAGAGCCCTCGTTTTTGATGCATGAATGCAATAGTCATTGTAAAGATAGCAACTATGGATAAAAAATATAAAAACCATGCTACAAGTAATGTAATATCATTACCGGGAGGAGCGTAATCTCCTAGTTTAATCAATAAGTCCACGGATGCCCTTGGAGCATCAGAGTTTTTTAGCTCTATGCCATTATGATATATATAATCACACATGATACCAACTTCTGCTACTATCATAATACAGATTAACTCTAATTTATAAAGATCTTTATCATAGCAAAGATATCCTACATAACATAATCCCAGAGTTATAAATAAATAAGTTGTTAAGTTTGTAATAAAATAGCCATTAAAACCT
>DMEM01000085.1 GCA_003450915.1 Alphaproteobacteria bacterium | reverse complement strand
AAGGAATATCGTCCGGCTTTAAAAATAGAATAGCCAGAACAATTATTAATAAAATTTCGCCAAATGATAGGTTGAACATAGTAAAAACCCTGATTTATGTTAAGAATATTGATTGATAATATTAGGTTTAGCATTTTTTTAGCTAAAATTCAATTTTTTTAGTTGACTGTTGTTGAATTACCACAAAATAACATTTATACTAATAAGTACACAATAAGTTATAGAAGAAATCGAATTTTTTTTAAAAGGCTAGACCTATAACTTAAAAATCCCTTTTACGATATAAAATTTTTTAGGATGTATTCTATGTTTATTAACAATAACGATAAAACAATTACAATTCGTCAGCTTGACCCTTCTGTTGATTGCCCTGTAATGGGAACTCATCTAAAACAATCTTTACTTCTTCAAAAAGCTATTTTAGAAGAGTTAGCTGCGAAGGGTAAAGACGGCTACGTAATTGAAAAATCTGAGAATCAGGTTTCTCACTACATGATAAACCATTATATCATGGGTATCTTTAAGAAAAAAGTTGTTAGTCATAATGACGAAGCTATTGAAATTGAAGAACTAGTTGCTCAGGTAACGGTGTATATTCCAAAAGTAGATGAAGTCTTTGATAGTCAAATTGAATGCTTCGATGAATTTAATCTGAATCCGCTTGAGTTGATGATGATTAAAGGACTTGAAGTGCACGAGTCGGCTCGTGGTAATAAGTATGCTAAGATATTGGTGCAAATTGCTCACTCAATTGCAAAAGATCATGGTCGTCGCTATGTTATTACTGACATCGCCTTTGCAAACATTGAAAGTCTGTGTACTTTTATTCATTCTGGCTATATTGGTCTAAAGTTTGTACATCCTGTAGGTGATGTTGAACTTGGAATTGTATTTATTGACCTTGAATGGAGAAATATTGTTGCTGAAGCTCATACTGCTGATGATTATTATGAAGTATCTATTAATGATTATCATAAAGTTAAGCAATGTGCTGATGCTGGCTACCACCCAACAGCAATGTACAAGTCTAAGGGATCTGACGAATGGGTTTACCATTGTCAGAAAGTACCTGGCATTGAGAATATTTTTGCAGCAAACGATCCATATGTAAATATGGAAGAACAAGCTGCTTAATATTAATTTCGAAGAACAACATAAGAAAAAACTCCACCTCAGGGTGGAGTTTTCTTTTTGTGTAAAATACAACTTTTAATCTGTAGAAAAAATTACCTATAAAGAGCTATACTATTATCATACTTAAAATAATAGCTTTTCACTAGGGAGTTTTATCATGTATAAAAATAATGATAAAGATTTCGAAGGTGTCGCATTTTATCAGCAATTTGAAGGTGCGGCAATATTAAATAAAAGATCTGCAGACTTTATTTATAAATCGTTAGATCAAGATTCTCAAAAATATTTAAATAAATTTAGTAAGGAAATGTTTAAAAATTATTATCAACGTCATTTATGCTTAGCTTCTACATGCAACAAGATTTCATCAGAGAAAAAAATTGCCCAGCTAATATTTCATCTTGCAAGTAAATCTGATTGGAATATTGGGGTTTATTGTTTTGAAGATTTAAATTTTGATATTAATGAGACGGCAGTCGTTAAGTACTGTGCAACTCATAAGATTGCACATAATCATGGTATTATGACTAAAATGTTGTGGCTTGCAGAATGCTTTTTAGCTGAACATGGTAAAAAACATTTACTGGTTAGTTTAGATCTATCTAATTTTGCAGCAATTAAATGTTTTCTTAATACAGGTTATGTTATTCGTAGTTTAGATCAGCACGATGGAAAAAACTATCTGGTTTTGTATAAACATATTGACTGGAGTAAAGGAGTTAACTTTTATCTTGGTAATGATGGTCATTATCAAAAAATGGAAGACCGAAATTACATTATTGGCAAGATAAATACTTATCATATTACTAAGCAGATTGGTGTGAATAATATTAATGGGTTAGCAAAGTTGTTGCAAGAAGGATACTATCCTTCTGATATAATTAACTTGAACTACGTATGTCACAAGATCAATAGTTTGCCAATTGTAAAACCTGTAAGATTGCAGGGTATCTGCGATGCAGCTTGATTTTCAACTAAGGCTTTAGAACATTTTTGTTTTAAGGCCTTTATTTTTTTGTTTATTTGAGCTTCTTGTTATAAAAATAAGGCTTTACATGGATTTGTCGATTATGCTAAAATTGTAACAATATTCATAAATATAAACCAAAACTTAATTCACTAAGGAAAACTTATGAAATTTTTTAAGAAATTTTTATTAATAACTATAGCTGTTTTTGGCTCTATTTACACTGCTCAAGCAAGCGTATATCAAGTAAATACTATAAAAGTAGAGTTTAAAAGGTTTAATTCTCAAAAAATTAGAGCATATGCTGTAGATGTTGCTACAAAAAGAGGTTTTACAAAACTTTTAAATAATATAGTACCTCAAGAATATGATGTTAAAGATGTTATAGAATCAATTGATTTAAAGAAAACAGATGTTGTAGAAAAGCTTAACATTAATAATGAAATTAATGTTAAAGGTAAGTATTATGCTGAAATTGATATTTTATATAATAAAGAAAAAATCAAACAGATTCTTCAATCTAGAAGAATTCCATTTACTCAAGAAAGTATGGGGACTGTTTTATTATTGCCAATTTTGCAAGATCAAAATCAAGAATTCTCTTTATTTGAAGATAAAAATAAATTTAAAGACCTGTTAGTTAAAAACTTAGAAGGAAGTTTGCTGATAACTCCATTATTGGCAAAAGGTGACCTACAAGAAATGACAACATATAACCCTCAAAATATTTTAGATGAGAATAATGGAGCTAATGTCTTAGAGCTTGCTACAAAGTATGAAACAAATAGAGCTATTATTGCTCTACTACAGCAAAATACTTATGAAGATAGTAATATTAATCAAGTAACAATTAAGTATCTTGGTTTTGATAAAATGCCAGAAGAAAAGTTTATTGTTTTGGGTAAAACATTAGAAGAGGCAACAAAAGAAGTGGCGTCTAAGATCAAAAGCCTTTGGCAGGAAAATAACTTACTTGAATTTAACAAGCCTAAACGTTTTGTAGCTATGATTCAAACTAAAAAATCATTAGATGAACTTTATGCAACAATAGATCAACTAGAGAGTTTGAAAACAGTTTCATCTGTAAAAATTAAGCAAATTACAACAGAATATGCTTTTGTACAAACTGATTTTTACGGAACTCCACAAGAATTTTTAGCTGCAGCAAAATCTAAGAAGTTAGGTATTTATCAATCAAATAATAGCCAGTGGGTAATTGAGAGGGTTCTTGATTAATGCAACAGTTATTACTTGACGTAAAAGTAAAAAAACGAGGATGTTTCCTAGCCGAAGACTTTCTGCCTTTGGCTAATAGTTTTTATGCTCATAGAGTGGCACTTTCAGCTTTAGTAAATGATTTAACAGGATGTTTGATTTTAGGACCTAGAGGTGTTGGTAAAACACATTTACTGCACGTATGTCTGCAATACTTTGGTGCAGATAACCCTCAGCTTTTAATGTTAGATAACGTAAAAGAACTAAAACTGGTTGATGAAAATATTAAATATCTACTAGTTGATAATATTAAATCTTTAAATGAAAAAGAGGAAGAGCTACTATTTCATTGGTATAACCATTTAAAAACTGTAAATGGTAAAATGGTTTTAGTAATGGATAAAACACCAGACGAAATGGTTGAATTGAAAGACTTAAAGTCAAGAT
>DMEM01000084.1 GCA_003450915.1 Alphaproteobacteria bacterium | reverse complement strand
GAATTACAAAATAAAATTGATGTTAGCTTAGCAGATACTATTACTTTAAGAAAACAAATTAATATTGATTTGATTGATTCTATTTTAGCTGATATTCAGACAAGCTTAAAAGATAAAAAGCCAGGGGAGTTAACAAACTTGTTTATTACAGAAAGTAAAAAAACAGGTGACTTAATGACTCAAGAATTAAATGTTATTTATAATTCGATGGAGGCACAGTTAAAACTTGATCAAGATAATTTAGCCTTAGCTGAAGAATTAGATGTTGCAAAAATTGCTAATGTTTCTGTTAGAAGTGCTTTTTTAAGCTTAAGCAGAGCATTATTGTTATTTGAAAACATAGAAAAAGGTCCAAAGGCATATAAAGTAGCTAAAATTAAAACTTATTTAGACCAAGCACACAATAAATTATTAGAATTAAAATCATATTCTAAAAACTTAGAAGGTATTGATTCTAAAAAAGATATTAATAAAATTATTAGCCAGCTAGCAATTATGATTGTTGATGTTGAAGTAACAGTTAAGGATTTAACAGAAGAAAACTTTTCTGAAGACTTTTTAAATTGGGCAGGGCAAATTTATCAGCAAACTTCAGAAAATATCACGATGCTTCAAAAAGTATTAGATACAATTTATTTAATTGATATTACAAAAGAGCCATACCCAATAGATATTACAATGAAAGAAGAGTTCTTAAGCTTTGAGCCTGTACAGGCAATTAGCCCTCCAGGCGAGGTTATAATGCCGAAAGAGCTAGTTGAAATTAAAGGTGATTATAAAGAGTTATAAAAAAATAATAAAAAAGAGCTGATTAAAGCTCTTTTTTTAATATGATACAGAATCTTCTACTTTTTCATCAGGGCCTGCAGGGGCAACTCGTTGTCCACAAGATATTAATGCAACAGCCAGTATAGCTAATGTTAAAAATTTAGTCATTTTTATAGTTCTTTCATTTACATTTATCAATGTTTTTATATATAATAAAGAAAATTTATAAAAAGAGCAAGGGGATAAGAATTAAATTATGAAATTTTTAAGTTTACTTTCAATTCTAACTGTATTCGCAGGTTTGGCAAATGCAACTAATGACTTTGTAACATACCCAGAGCCGTTGAAGGCTCCTGTAACGTTATTTGAAACAAAGCAGGGTAGCTTGAATACTCTAGGTAATTATCAAGGTAAGGTTACAATATTAAACTTTTGGGCTACATGGTGCAAGCCTTGTGTTGTTGAAATGCCGTCATTAAATAGGCTACAGGGGTTATATAGGTCTAAAGGTTTAGCTGTTATCCCTCTAGTAGGAAGTGATGCGGATGTGTCAAAAGTTAGGTCTTTTTATAGACGATATAAACTAAGAGAACTTGATTACTATATTGATAATGAGAACATAACGTCTCAAAGCTATCAAGTAAGTGGAATTCCTGTGAGTTTCATATTTAATAAGGACGGCAAGTTGGTTGCCTTTGCAGATGGCAGCATTAACTGGATGAGCCAAGAAAATAAAGATTTTATAGAAAAGTTACTAGCTGAATAGTAAACTTTTTGTATAGTAAAAATAAATAGGCTTAAATAAAGAAATGAAGATATATCTAAATAAACAGACTCATTACAATCTAGAAAACTTAAAGCATCGTTACAAGTGTCTAGAAGATCTTGAAATAAAAGAATTCGAGAGAGATTTGGGTAGCCTAATATCAGATGATTTAGATAATGTTTACTGTCAATTAAAAGAACGAGAAACTTTAAACTTTTATCTTCGCAGTCCTCAACAAATAAGTTACTTAGCAAAGCAAATAGCTAGAGATTTTTCAGATAATAGCGCAACTTTAAGATTAAGCTTAAGCGAGCTATTGATGAACTCTTTAGAGCATGGTAATTTAAAAATAGATAGCAATACTAAAAATGAAATGATTTCAGCTGGTAGTTACTATGACTTATTAGAGCATCTAGTTGAATCAAATAATAATAAGTTTATTGAAGTTGAATATAAGCTTAATGAGCCAAAAGAAATTAGAATAAAAGACCAAGGAGAAGGCTTTTGCTATCAGCATTACATAAATGCTAATGATATTGAAGATAATGCAACATACTCAGGTAGAGGAATTCAAATAGCTTCAGTAGAGTTGCCAAAAAACAAAGCAACGTTCAAATATCATGAAGGCGGTACAAAGTTGATTATTCAATTTGATTAAGCTAAAAAAAGGAATCTTTGATTCCTTTTTTTGTTATTTTGATCTTTTACTGCTTGTAAGGCATTATTTTTAAAGAATAAACATATTTATATGTGGCATCTCGATAAAACCATTTGAATATACCTTCTTTAGCACCCATATAAAGCATGTTTTCCCTGAGGTACAAAAAGTGCTGGTATCATTCCACCATAATACTGTATCACCCCAAATATTACTATCTGCTACAAATATAATAGAGTATCTATTCCCTGCAATAGTATCAATAGTTTTTGTTGTTGTATTAGCTTTGAGCCCAATATATGGACCTTTCCATCCGGCTGCACCAGAAGATACAATAAGGGCTGATGCATCTAATTCCATGATACGGTGCAGTGTTTATAACAGCAGCAGGTGTTCTTTTAGGTGGGTATGACCCGGTATCTAGATAATAAGACTCTGTAGCCTTACCAACTTCTTGTAATTCAGTTAAAAGAGATATTGCTTTTGCATTTTGAATCGCTGAATATAGTGCAGCGCCTGATATTACAGAAAGCGCACCAAAGATTGCCAAAGCAATTCTAGCATCAAGCCCGAACATAGCACCTTTTTGTGAATTTATCATGAGAATTCCTTATTTTTAATAGTCAATAGGTATATATTTTAGCATATATGTTTTGGTAGTGCTAGGGGTATACCATCTAAAATCACCTTTGTAGGCACCATCTCCATTATCGATCTTAGCATCAATAATTTTTTCGTGGTTGGTATCCAAACTGCTAAACTGAATCCATAAATAGCATTGGATAGTTGGAGAGCATAAGGCTGCTGCACTATACCAGTTGCCTGTAGCATGTCCATCTCCCCATTCTTTAGTAGATGTAGATACTATGCCAATGTTGCCATAAGATGGGTGCGATAAAAACTTTGGAACGGCTGAACTTATTTCATAGCTTAAATAAGGACCTTTCCATCCGTTAGCAGAAGAGCTTACAAGCTTAGCTGTTTCTCTATGCTGAAAGTAGGTTCCACTTACAGCTTGACGAGGTAAATCTTGGCCAGTGTCTAGAAGATAAGACTCATAAGCCTTGCCAACTTCATTCATTTCAGTTATAAAAGCTGTAGCGTTAGAATCTTGAATCGCTGAATATAGTGCAGCGCCTGATATTACAGAAAGCACACCAAAGATTGCCAAAGCAATTCTAGCATCAAGCCCAAACATGGCACCTTTATTAGTTTTTATCATAATAGTCCGCCTTTTATTAATTAAAAGTTAAAACTTGTTGCTCTTTTTCGATAAATGTAACTTTTTTACCTTCAATTCCTATTAATAACTCACCATTTTTTAGACGTTCTAAATCTTTACCAAAAAAGTCCCATCTCCAAGATTCTCTAAGTTTTGATGGATACTTTTCACCAGCTAAAAAGTATGTTAAATCGGTAGAATCAGTTACTAGTTTTAAGCTAATTTCATAGTCTTTAGCTTTAATTTGTAAAAAGAAGTTAGCTAGGTTTTTAATATTTGAGTCAACAATAGGCATGTTTACTTCTTTATCAATCGTTACTAAGTCGGTTTTTTTCATTGCTTTTACATTGTTAATAATATCAACAATGTGTTGACCATATTTGCTAATTATTTTTTTACTTACTCCTCTAACTAACTCTAAATCTTCAATAGTTGTTGGTTTTAAACGAGCGCAGTAACTTAAGAA
>DMEM01000071.1 GCA_003450915.1 Alphaproteobacteria bacterium | reverse complement strand
TGTTGATGATAGTAATACCTTCAGGTACAAATACTAATTGCCTTTAAGACTCTCCTTTAACTTCATCTCCGGAAAAGAGGAGGGACAGAATAACCAACTCTACGAGGGCTGCGGCACATTCTATAGATGTTGTTCAGTATAGGGCGCATCCGATAAAGACCATCCCACCACGCTTTGACTAAATAGGTCAAGCACTAATCCTTATGTAGCTCCATATTTTATCTACTTGTTAAGCTGTGAATATGTAAACAATAAATGCAGAAAAGAATCCTGTAAAGATTCCAGCTAAGATTTCTAGCTTTGAGTGTCCCATTCTTTCCCTTAAGCGAGGGAGCGAAGTTTCCTTACTCAACTTATTGATAGTATTTGCATGTTTTCCGACTTGTTTTCTTAGACTGTTGGCATCAAGCATGACAATAAATGCTACTGTGAGTGCAACGACAAGGATAGGTGTGTTTATTCCCTCTTTAAGAATGATAATAGCGACCGCACTGCTGACAATACTGCTGTGGTTACTTGGCATCCCACCGTACCCAATCAGATTGAATGCTAAACGGCGTTCTTTGATAGTATTTAGTGAAAACTTCATACACCCAGCAACTAACCAAGCAAAAAAAGGAGTGATTATATAGCTTAAATCCAAAATTTTTCTCTCACTTAAATGTTTAAATAATAAATACAGGCAATAACCCAACTAATTATGGTTATCTGAAGCGGTACGTCTGAGAATAAGGCATCGGTAGGAGATTCTCCGGATTTTTTGCTTTCAACAATAAACCAATACCTATACAAGCCGAACAAAACAAAAGGAATAGTGTAAGACAGGCTTGGTTTGTCAGACATTACGAATAAACTGTAAAATAAAATAGCACATGTCGCAGACATTTCGGCGTACTTGTCTACGAGGTTTGGAGTGTAATAATGTAGAACTTTTCTTGTATCCCCATCTCCGTTATTATTGTCTAGCTCTTGTTTTCGTTTTATTGACGCCAAAAATAAAGAAAGAGATAAGGTTGTAATAAACATCCAAGAGGATAGTGGGACTTGAAGTATTACTGCGCCAGCATATACTCGTAATACGAATCCTATTGAAATGGTGAATATATCTAGCACAGGTTGGTTCTTTAAATAAAAGGTATATGCTATGTTTAATAGAAGGTAACCAATAATAGCGGAGGTTATACTTGGTTCAATGTATACTGACATTAATACACCAGCGTATAAGATAATCATCAAAATACGGGCATCTTTTTTCGCCAACTCTCCTGATGCTAGAGGTCTTGTTTTTGATTTTATGGGGTGTTTTTTATCCTTTTCGACATCGTGATAGTCATTTAGCACATAGGTAGCAGAAGAAGCTAAACAAAAAACAACAAACACTAAAAGTGTTGACAGTATGGCGGTTATGTCTTCGAACATACCTGAGAATATGAGGGGAGCAAACACAAAGGCGTTCTTAATCCATTGCTTTGGTCGTACTATTCGTATTAAAGGTGACATTTTTTTCTCGTAAATATGTACATAACTGGCTTCTTGTTGGTATTATACACATCTAAATGGTATAAATATAGATGTGGTTGTTATCTTTTATGATTGCTTCCCATTAATTTAAAAGGAATATATTTAATTACAATGAGTATCTCGAAGTTTAGAGCAATTAGCAAGTTTGATAGTTTTTTATTAATTTGCTTATTTTCTTATTTTTTGTTCATGGTGTTTGTCGCCTTTTCCTTTTACGATAAAGGCTATTATAGTATATATAATGTATTTTTTGATGATGATCCAAATACTAATATAGCATCAATGGCATATAGTGTTTTAGGCGGTTCAACACGAAATGCATACACTCATTTATTTTTAGAGTTAGTATCTATCCCTATAAATGTTATGGCTAAATTTATGGGTTTTAATCCTGAATATATGTCTCTCATAGTATCACCATTTATGATGTCTGTGATGTTGTTTTTTTTCTATAAAACACTATGCTTCAATTTTTGTAAGTTGAAGAGTTCGCTAATAACCATTGTATTCTCTTTATCTTTTTGTAATTTCATTTTTGGTGTAATGCCTAGCACTTATCCGCAAGGGTTGTTATCAATAATTTTAATTAACTACTATTTTGTTAAGTCCATTTTTGATAAAAGAAGTTCTGACCCTATATGGCTGTGTATTTCAATTTTTGCTGCATCTATTACAATCACTAATGTCATAATATTTTCAATATATTATTTTGTTTATAAATGTTACGTAAGAAAAGATAGCTTGATTATTTCCTTAAGAAAGACCGCTATAATTTCAATTGTATCTGTCGCTTTTATTCTGCTCCTTTATATATCGTATACATACTTTTTTAAGGGGAATGTATATGGTAATGAGGGTAAGCCTGAGTGGATTATTGATTATTTATCTTTAGAAAGAACGGATGTAATTAATAAATTGAAAAATCTATTAAATACATTTTATTTTTCATTTATTCCAAATGGTATTGAAATTAGATATATTGATCATGATAAATTAGCAGGCTTAAGCTTTATTAAGAATAAGATCGTTAGTGGCACTTGGATAGCCATAGCTATTATGATAACATCATTAATTGTATCAAAGCTATCACCTAAGCCAGCTGAGAAAGAGTTGTTTGTAGTATCATTTTTGGTTATTTTATATAATTTCACATTGCATAGTGTATTTTCTTATGAACAATATCTTTACGTTTTACATTGGGTTTTGGCTATATTTATGTTTATATTGCCAGTGATATCAAGACTGCACTACTCGTTTATTTTATGTTGTATTGGTTTGCAAATTTTCATTATATACACATTTATGCACAGAGTTGATTCTTTAGTTGTTATTGGTTGAGAGGGTAAAAATGAAAGATAAAGAACTGGTAACTAAATTATACAATAATGCTAGCTTTTTGAGTAAAATAAAACAGACATATCGGGAAAAGATATGCCCATTCAGGCCTATTGAAAGGTTTCTTCCTGAGGGGGATTATTCAATTCTTGATGTAGGTTGCGGTAGTGGCTGGTTCGGTTTGAAAAATACAGTATTTAAAAAGGGAATCAGCTATGTCGGACTAGATACTAATCCCGCATCATTAGCTGAGGCAAAGAAAGCACTATTAAATGCGAACAATCAAAATATAGTTTTTGAATCAACAACACATGAATATATTCAGAGTTTTAAACAGCTAGATTCTAAAAAATTATTTGATATTATAGTTGTCATTGATGTCCTCCATCATGTGAAATATAAAGATTTGAATGAATTTATATCTGAGGTGACGAAAAAGCTTGCTCCTGATGGAATGCTAATAATTAAAGATATGAGCACCAAGCCATTTTATAAAAAGGCAGTAAATCAATTGCATGATTTAATTCTAGCTAGAGAATGGATCGAACATATTGATACAGACTATTTGATCAAGGTGATGTGCGAACATAGACTTAGCTTAGTTCATAAAGAAGAGTATTCTTCTGGACCTTACGCTCATTATTTGACAGTGTTTTCTCATTATGATTAGTTTCATACCAATGCTTTTAGGTGCATTTGCTAATGCGTCAGCAGGTATTCTTCTAAAAAAAACTATTGGATTGGAAGTTGGGTACAAGTATGTTTTTTTTGTGTCTATGTCTTTACTTTCTTATGCATTTGCGTTCATTTTTTATGCGCTGGCACTTAAGAACTCACCTGTTTACTTAGCATATATAGTTATGACAGGTATAACTACTTTGGTCTTGATACTCCACTCTAAGTACTATCAAGAAATGGAAATAAATAGTACAACTATGTTTGGTATTTTTTTTGTCCTGATTGGGGTTTTTTTGTTACTAAAAGATAGCTAGTGAATAGGACGTAATATACATTTACTAGAGGTTTTTCTAAATTAATTTTAACAGTTTTAGATATTTCCTATACCATACGAAAAGTTCGATTAATTAAGGCAATTTCCGAGGCTTAGCTGACCAGTCATCAAATACTTTATTTGATACATAGCCATTTCCTAGGGGAATGTTATCGAACATCGTAACTTTATTCGGTCATAGAACTTTTAACAGCCGACCGCAAGATTACGGAAAAAGAATGCAGTTCCTTTTCTCGAAGTGAGAATTGCAACTGCAGACTTGATAAATCCTTGTAGCGCGCGTTTGGCGTTGAGAATAGTTGTAATAGCTAGTCACTAAAGAGACAATATCAACCCCGCTTTTTTTGCTTATCTTGTACCCACTCATTTATCATCTTTTTATCCACCTCCAAAGCTAGTTCGGGTTACATCGATTTGATTCCATTTTTCTTACTAATTATGCTATTTATTTTTTTAGATATTGACTCACTAAAACTATCTGAACATCTATATATATGACTTGGGTCGCCAAAGCAGTGATCGGGAAGTGAGTGTGATAGCGTTAGTGGTATTAGATCTGTTTTCCCTCTTATATAGTTATCAAACCCCGTATTGAACTCATCTTCTATTTTATTCATTGACGATTGGTTGTAAGGTGCAGTTACCCAAAAAATATCAATATTTTCTGACTTTGCGAGATTTATAGTTTTATCTAGGTAGTCATTTAATACTGGACTTGCTTTGAATATACCATCCATATTGGCTTCTTGGTTATAGCCCGATGATGATTCGTTTTTACCAAAAAAATAATGCCCTTTCGATAAGTGTAGAATTCCCGAAACTTTAATGTTTTTTTTATGATTTTCATTCAGTTTTACTAGAGAATCTTTTATGTCACCGAAATAAACTCCTGGTTTTAACCAGTAGTCATACCAATTTTTATCTGTGCCAAAAATTGGGTCTTTTAAGTTACTAGCTAAACTGTCGATTTTAATATGCTGATAAGGCGTCAGAAAATGAAACTTAGCATTGCGATGCCAAAATGTGTATTGATTTATTAAGTGTAAAGGACCGTAACTCAGTATTATGTTATCAATTCTATTGCCGCTATTAATCAGGTGTTCTAATGTATAGTAGCCTTCAATTGGAGTTGCTCCACCAATCGAAA
>DMEM01000096.1 GCA_003450915.1 Alphaproteobacteria bacterium | reverse complement strand
TGACTAATGAGTATAGCATTGAATCTGTATCTAATGAAAGAGCTTTAACATCTAAAGAGGTAATAGACCTTTTGAACAGAGTTCTGGAAGCCTCTGGCAATAATGAAAATGTAAAAAATGAAATAAGTAATTTTTACATTAAGAAGGCTAAAGATTTAGAAAAAACCCTCAAAAATGGGGACTGTTATCTATCCTTTGACCTAGATCTAGATGAAACTACTTTATTACATCAGCTTTTTTGTCAGCAGGTTAACCCTGATGACATCGAAATACCTGATGAGATATCTCTAAAACGCCCTACTGCAGTAAAAGAATTCAAAGGATTCTTTCGCGATGCCAAGGGGTATTCCAAAAATAATGAAACAATCAACGTAAGCCTTACCAATCTCGAAAAAGCTGAAAATCTCAAGCAAAAGTATTCAATTGATCCTGCTGAAGTTGGTATTGATCCGGCAGAGTACAAGCACTTTTGTAGCTATATACCGACTAAAAGGATAGAAGATCTAATATCCTTCGTAGCAACGGAAAGCCCAGGACCAAAGCCTATAAACCTTCGATTAGATTGGATCTCAGATATTTCTAAAATGTTTAACATTGATGTTGAGTCCATTAAAACACCAGGTAGTAACCTAACAATACACGACCTACAAAGTAAATTACAAAATTACGAACCTGAGATATCTTAATTAGATACAAAAAAATAAAAGAGCCTCTATATAGGAGGCTCTTGCTTTTTTCGATATCTAAGATAAATTTCTATCCGTGATCTATATCAGCAAAACTTTCAAAATCATCTAAAGACTTAAATAGTCTTGCGACACGTCCAGCGATAATAATATTGAACTTATCCAAAGGTGAATCATTTTCAATAATAAACACTTAAACATTTTACTATAAGAACTTACCTTTTCTCAAAACTTTTACTTTTATATCTTTTATTTTACCATTAGGTTCTAGGTACGTTGTGATTTTAAACTTACTACCAAGATCTGCTTGATATATAACATAGAACTCAGATCTAGATACATATGTTGCTTTTGGTAGCTCTTGGAACATAACAGGAAATGCTTTTCCACTCATTCCAAAAAATGGTAATAGATTTTGTAAATAAATAATTCTTGTATTATCATTTTGAATTAAGAACATGTCTCTTGACATGCATTTCTTTAAATTATCAACCATAGAATCATCCTGTGAATATTCATTCTTTTCCAAATCTTTATTGGTAGGCAAAGCAAGATTCATATAATATCTATTCTTATCTTTTTGAATAATATTTGATATTTTATAAACATTGCATTTAGAAAACAGTGGTGTATATTCTTTTCTAAAATGTAAAGTATTTGGTACAAAAATACTACCTATATTAAACATTGTAGACGTTACTGCATAGTTAAGAAGATCTTCTTTAGCTACTGTATTATTTGCAATTTTAATTTCAACATCATTATCTGAAGACATATAGCTAGCAACATTAGTGAATGTTATTTCATAATTTATATATTCTTTTGGTAGTTTGTATCGATAGATTTTAGAATCATTTAAAATGTAGTTTTTGTCTGATTCATTTAAATACTTTGGCACAAAAATAATGAATTCAACACCATTTTCAAAAACATGGATTAAATTTTTATTCTTATCTTCTATTCGTTTGTGTTTATATTTTTTAAATAATGCATCTAAATATCCTTTTAAGCCTAGCTCAACTAGTCTTTTACGGTATGCTTTAGGGGCAAAATCTACATTAATCGGTTTATGAACAACCTTATTATCCCAAATTTGCTCTAAAGATATGTACTTATGACTTAAAGTTTTTATTTGTATATTATGATTAGAATATAAGAACGAAAGATCGTTAAGCTTATTCTTTTTTTCTGGTTTTGGTTGCTCTTGAACATTGTTTTTCTGATTTACATACTCATCAACTGCATAACCTCTAATCCCTGCATTTGCTTGAAGAGATATTAACATTGCAAGCATCGTAATATAAATATTTTTCACGAAATTACCCTATTATATAATTTTACATTATTAAATTTAACACTTAGATATACAAAAATCAATATTATAACACTGTTAGATGTAAAATGATTATCTGTAAGCTAAACATGATTATTTAATTATTTTTTAATATTTGCTTGTAATATCCATATTAACATTGTATAATTTAAAACAATAAAAAATATAAATTTCTAATTAATCATCAAAACAGTTTAGGCACGGAAAATGCATTGTAGTTTCCTATACTAAAATATTTTGTATCCATAATTAAAGAATAAAAAACAAAAGGACTTTGCAAAAATGATTGAAAAAAACCAATTCTCAGGCATTGACACTCAGTATATCACTGAAAAAACTCAAGAGATTCTTAACCAGTTTAACGACTCACAAGCACAAGTTGCTCCTATGAAAAATATTTCTGATGCTTTCATCAATTTTTCACAAACTTTACTACAAGACCCTGAAAAACTAATTAAATTACAGCTAGATCTATACTCTTCATACTTAAATCTATGGGCTAACACAGCTGAAAAAATTATGGGAGGCACTCCTAACAACATTATTAACCCTGAAAGAGGCGATAGAAGATTTTCTAACCCACAATGGGATGAAAACATTTTATTCAACTACATCAAGCAGTCATACCTATTAACAGCTGACTGGGTTGCTAAAACAATTGATGAAGATGAAAAATTAGATGATGACACAAGAAAAAAACTTTCATTCTACTCTAAGCAATTTGTTGATGCTATTTCACCAACAAACTTTGCAATGACAAACCCTGATGTTATTGAAGAAACAATTAAAACAAATGGTGAAAACTTAGTTGAAGGCCTTAAGAACCTATTACACGATTTAGAAAAATCTCCTAATGGTAAACTAAAACCTTCAATGACAGATTATGAAGCATTTGAAGTTGGTAAAAACATTGCAACTACTGAAGGTTCTGTTGTATTTGAAAACAAAATGTTCCAACTAATTCAATACACACCAAAAACAGAAAAAGTTGCTAAAACTCCTCTACTGATTTGCCCACCTTGGATTAACAAGTTCTACATTTTAGATATGCAACCAAAAAATAGCTTTGTTAAATACGCTGTTGAAGAAGCAGGTCAAACAACATTCTTAATTTCATGGAAAAACCCTGATGCATCTTACAAAGATGTTAACTGGGAAGATTACATGCAAGACGGTTTACTAGAAGCATTTTCTGCAGTTCTAGATATTACAGGTGAAGAACAACTTAACGCTATTGGTTACTGTATTGCAGGTACATTATTAACATCTACTCTTGCATACATGAAAGCAAAAGGCGATAACAGAATTAAATCTGCTACATACTTCACATCACTTTCTGATTTCTCAGAATCAGGTGAGCTAAAACTATTCACAGATGAAAGCACAATTGAAACAATTGAAGCTAAAATGGAAGAAAAAGGTTTCTTAGAAGGTTCTGAAATGGCTGGTATTTTCTCAGCATTAAGAGCTAACGATTTAATCTGGTCATTTGTTGTAAACAACTATTTAATGGGTAAACAACCATTCCCATTTGATTTACTATACTGGAATGATGATCCTACAAGAATGCCTGCAGCAATGCACAGCTTCTACCTAAGAAACATGTACCTAAATAACAATCTTGTTAAAAAAGGTGGTATTACACTTAAAGGTGAAAAAATCGATATTACAAAAATTGATACTCCAATGTATTACATCACAGCTAAAGAAGATCACATCGCACCATGGAAAGGTTGTTTCAAACACCTACACATGCTAAAAGATGCAAATGTTAAATTTATTTTAGCTTCATCAGGTCACATTGCTGGTATTGTTAACCCACCTGCTAAGAAAAAAGGCGGATTCTCAATTGCTCCAGTAAATGGTGAAAAAGATTGTGAAAAATGGTTAAAAACAGCTACTGCTCACGAAGGCAGCTGGTGGGATAACTGGAATGAGTGGATTAACGCTCAATCAGAAGCTAAAGTTGCAGCTCGTAAAATTGGTGCAAAAGCTAAGTACAAAGCAATTGAAGCGGCTCCAGGTCGTTACGTTGTAGAAGCTTAATTCACACATAATAAAAAAAGTCTGCTAATTGCAGGCTTTTTTCTTGTTTTTTTCTAACTAGTCCTTATTATATATATTAAGAAAACGACCCATTCATTTTTTCCTCCACCCTATTTTCTCGCTATACTTTAAAAAGGATGCGAACTTATGTATAACTCAAAAGAAGTGTCTCAAGATGTATACAATGTAATCAGTGCCATTTTAAAAATGGAGATTGCTCGATTCACGCTGAAGAACTTATGTACAATGCCTGTGAACAGGATTTTCAATCTAAAAAACGAGTATGATAATCCTCGGCATATTCTACATGAATACATCAATTACTTAAAAGAGAAAAGTCAGCAAACTAAAAAGACTCTATCTTTACCGACAATTCATTCAAATCAATTTATTTCATACACAACCCAAAAAGGGAACTTAACTCTAACTGCAGACATAACTACAGGAAAGTTAGAGGTTTCTGTAAATAGCTCTAAGCATAACCTAAAACTTTCTAGTGTTCGTGATAGTGTTATTTTATTCTTATCTGAAGATAAATATGCAAAACGAGCTAGCTTTCTAGCAGTTCCATTTATTGTTTGTAACTTCCAGAAAAAAGTTATCCCTTGGATTACATCTAAAAGTCCATTTTTGGATATTGATGTTGGTAGCCTGAGCAAATCAGATAAACACCTATTAATGTTTAGCTACGCTGTATTTAAACAGGGCCAGGTCATTGATATATCGTATGATGATTCTGACTATCCACGGGCCTTTATGAAAGAGGTTGATGATGAATCTGATATTTATGATTCATTTCAAACCGTAATCTGGGCAATGGCAGATTTTAATGACAATAAGGCTTCGCGTAAAAGTTCTCGTCGTTTTATGATCATCGGATCAGATCGACCCGATATCAAATACTTTGTTCTAAGAAACACTGGAAATACAAATATTAAAATGTGCTCGCCGATTGCCGTTACACATGATGCTCCAAAGTATATTCTTGAAGGGCTAGGAGAATCTCGCTATTTTATAGATTGTTATAAACTTGGTGAATACCTCAACATAGGGGAAGCAAAAGAGTTTTATAAAGAAAAAAGGAAAGAAGCAAAAGCTTCTTGTTACGCGTAAATAGAAAAAGACCTTGCAGCAATGCAAGGTCTCTATTTTTTTGTCTTTTTTGTCGTAAAAACTTATAATCCGCAGAACTTATAATCCGCAGTTAAATACTGCATTATTAAAAGTTTCACCGCTAATGCGTTCAATACTAAATAGTACTTTTACATTAGCGTTGGTTGCATCAGGCATTTGGAGTTTGATGTCTTTAATCGTAACGATTTCATCATTCTCCAGCTCGTATGACTTGTTAGGTATTGTTGAAATTGGATCGCCATTACGTGTTAGCGGTACACGAACTTCTAACGTACTTGTTGTACAATAACTAAACACGATATCATGCAGATCTGACTGTTTATCTGGAGTTAAAAAATCTTGGAAGAAAAACTCCCAACGCTCAACGCTTTCATCAAAATTACTTAAGCTTAAAGCGTTAATGAATTGTTTTCTAACCAAAATTCCAGTATTCACCCAACCATCTTGAGGAGTGAATATAATCTCGACAATATCTGACCCAGCGATACCTTTAATCATTGATGCCGACGGTACGCCATTTTCATTCCACTCGACCATAATCCATTCTAATGAGTCAAGGACTTGCCCTCCTGATAATACGAATGAACCAGGTAAATCCCTTTTTCGGATCACTCTTCCTGAACCATCATTATCACTTGAAGATAAAAAATCTTCATAAAATGAATCAAAGTCCAGCGCTGTAAATAAAGGAGAATGACGATTACAGGCATCATCAATATACCCCTCAAATTTTTTATCGCTTGCAATCAGCTGATCAATCTTTTCAGAAATGCCTGCTTCAGGCTCAGCATCAGATGCAACTTCATATTTACACATCGCCTGATTATAAAAAACTCCAGAATCAACATCTGGAGATGTTTCTGTACTATGGCAGCCTGCTAGTAAAAAAGCTGCGGATAGAACTAACACAGTTAGGTACTTAGTTTTATTTAAAATTTTCATAATCACTCCCT
>DMEM01000142.1 GCA_003450915.1 Alphaproteobacteria bacterium | reverse complement strand
AGGCATAGAAATTTAAATTATTAGTTAAAAAGTAACAAGAAAGAAGGATCTTAATGTTACCTAAAGAAAATATAGTTTTTGTACACGCAAACCCTGAAGATGCAAATATGTTTCATTTGTATCAAACAATGTTGCACGGAGAAAATGATATTTACTTTAGAAACGCTAAAGAATGTGAGCGTTTGGGTACAAATAGAGTAAAAAGCTTTATTATAGATTCTCTAAAATCACCCCATAGTTCTTTATTTGTATTAAAGGACATGAATACTCGAGAAATTTTTGCTCATATTCATATTCAAGTAGGTCAAACAGCAAGAAATAACCATAAAGCAGAACTTTATCTAGGAGTTCTAAAACAATTTCAAGGAATAGGTATTGGTAAAAAATTGATGGAAATTGCTGACTTTTGGGCGAGAAAAGAAGGTCTTGAACGCTTGCAACTTTCTGTTTTTCAATCAAATGAAAGAGCTATAGGTTTTTATAAATCTCAAGATTTTGAAATTGAAGGTATTCTTAAAAATGGTGTTAAAGTAGCTGATAATGAGTATATTGATGAGCTTATAATGGGTAAGATTATAGAGCCAATTATATTTGAAGAAAATTAGAAAAAACTAGATTAAACAATAAGATAATGCTGAACTTGTTCGGCATATATTCAGTTTATAGACATATTAAAATAAGTTATTAAAGTAAAAGTAAGAAAGGTTGATTATGGCTGTTAAAGTAACACCAATGATGAAACAATATTTAGAATTAAAAGCAAAATATCCAAAGTTTCTACTATTTTATAGAATGGGTGATTTTTATGAGCTATTTCAAGATGATGCGAAAACAGCAGCATCAGTTTTAGGTATTACACTTACTCAAAGAAGAAGCTCAAAAGATGTTGACGGAGTTCCAATGTGTGGTGTGCCTTTTCATGCTGCAGAAGGTTATATTGCAAAACTAGTTAGAAATGGCTTTAAAGTAGCATTATGTGAGCAAGTAGAAAGCCCAGCACAAGCTAAAAAAGAACGTGGTGCATCAGCTTTAGTAAAAAGAGATGTTGTAAGATTATTTACTGCCGGTACTTTAACAGAAGAAAGCATGCTATCACCAACTGAAAATAACTACGTACTTTCAGTAATTAAAAATATGAGTGAATATGTGATTGCTTGGTTAGATATTTCAGCAGGTAGCTTTAACTACTCAAAAGTTGCATATGATGATATTTCAACAGAAATTTGCAGAATTGCTCCAAGTGAAATTATCCTTTCAGAATCTCTAGCTGAAAAGCTAGTTACAGATTTTCCAGAACTTGACTATAATAAGTTTACAGAAAAATATCACGATTATTTTAACCACTCAAGATGTGAAGATTTAATTAAAAAAACTTACAAAGTAGATACATTGCAAGGCTTTGGTATTGCCGATAAGGGTGAAGTTATTGCTTGTGGTACATTGCTACAATATATTGCAGAAACTCAAATGCGTGATGTCGATAACCTATCAAAACCAACAGAGTTAAAAAGCAATGCTATTTTACATATTGATGCACAATCTAGAGCTAATTTAGAAATTATGCGTACAACAAGAGGCGAGATTAAAGGTTCATTATTTGATGCAATTAATTATACTCTAACACCTTTTGGTAACCGTAAATTACAAGAATTTTTAGCAACTCCATTACAAGATCTTAATATTATCAATCATAGACTTGATGCGGTTGAAGAGTTATTGAAAAAACTTCTTGTTAAGCAAGATTTAATGTCAGATTTGAAGCTATTTGGTGACTTTGAGCGTTCGTTATCAAGAATTGCTTATGATCGAGCATCTCCAAGAGATTTACTTGTGATTAAAAATGCAGCAAAGCTATTTAACCCATTAGCAGAAAAACTAGATGAGCTAGATGGTGCTATTTTTGCCCAAATTGCAAATTCATTAAGAGGTTTTGAAGAGTTAGAAATTCTGCTTGATAAAGCATTGTTAGATGAAGATTTACCTTTATTAGCTCGTGATGGTAACTTTATTAAAGCTGGTTTTTGTGCAGAATTTGATAAATACAAGTCATTATCAACAAATGGATTAACGATGCTTAGAAACCTAGAAGCAGCTGAGCAAGAAAAACTAGGAATTAGCACTTTAAAAGTTAAATATAATAAAGTTTGGGGCTACTTTATTGAAGTTACTAAACAATATGCAGATAAAATTCCAGAACATTATATTCACCGTCAAACAACAACGAATGCAATGCGATTTACAATTTCTGAACTTATGGATCTTGAAAGAGAAATTTCATCATCAGGTTCATTATCTTTAGAAAGAGAACTGCAGTTGTTTAAATTAATTACAGATTCTGTAATGGGTATTCACGGTAAACTAATGAATGCAGCAGGTGGCTTAGCTGAGCTTGACGTATTCTGTTCGTCTTCAACATTAGCAGAAAAGAAAAATTACGTTCGTCCAGAATTAACAACAGGCTTAGATTTTGATATTAAAAAAGGTCGTCACCCGGTTATTGAAAAAACGGTAGAAAACTTTATTCCAAATAATGCAGAACTAACAGATTCAAAATTATGGTTAATTACAGGTCCTAACATGGCCGGTAAGTCAACATTCTTACGTCAAAATGCTATCATTGCATTGCTTGCACATGTTGGTTTGTTTGTGCCTGCTGAAAGTGCAAAAATTGGCTTGGTTGATAGAATCTTTACTCGTGTTGGAGCTAGTGATGATTTATCAAAAGGTCAATCAACATTTATGGTGGAAATGGTAGAAACAGCTAATATTTTAAATAATGCAACAGAAAGAAGTTTTGTTATTTTAGATGAAATTGGTCGTGGTACGGCAACATTTGATGGTCTATCAATTGCTTGGGGTTGTGTTGAACACTTAGTTAAAAAGAATAAATCAAGAGGTTTATTTGCGACTCACTATCATGAGTTAACAGTTCTACAAGACTCATTTGATAAAATTGAAAACCACCATGTTAAAGTTAAAGAGTGGGATGGCGAAGTTGTCTTCTTACATGAAGTAGGAGAGGGAGCAAGTCCAGGATCATATGGTATTCATGTAGCCAAAATTGCTGGTTTACCAAAAACAGCAACAAATAGGGCGCAAAAGATTTTAGCAACTTTAGAATCAACAAAACTAATTGATGCAAATGGTAAAGTTTCAACAGCAGATAATTCGATGGACTTATTTTCAATGGCGAATTTTAGTGAACCTGAAGTAATAATTGAAAAAGATGAAAAAGCAGAGCGTTTAAAACAAGTTATCGCTGATATTAATGTTGATGATTTAACACCGCGTGAAGCATTAGATTATTTATACTCTTTAAAAGGTGAAATATAAAAAACAAAAAACCGCTACTATAGCGGTTTTTTCATAAGTCGTTGTTTAAAATTAGAAGCTTGGCTTTGTACCAAGCTGTGTTTTGAAAATCCTACGTAAAATTAGCGTATTAAAGTAATAATCTTTCATCTTATCCTCAAAAAGCTGAGGTGTAATGCATTCACTCGTATAAATCTTTAGCCTTGATAGTTTCGATCTGTAAAGGCAGTGTATAAAACCAATTAGGCAAAATACTGTAAGAGTTGACAGCACGGCTCATCCTTAAAATGTTATTGATTAGTATAATTTATTATAATTACTTAAATATATAGAAACAAGTTAAAAAAAATGTGCTAAAACTTTGAATATATGTTATAATTCGACATATTATCATAAAAAAGAATAGGTATTAAAATAAAATGAACTTTTTAAAGTCATCTGCTATTGTTGCAATCGGTACCTTAAGCTCAAGAATCTTAGGGTTTGTTCGAGATTTATTGATTGCTAGATTTTTAGGTGCAGGGATTAACTCCGATATCTTATTTATCGGTTTAAGAATTCCAAATACATTCAGACAAATCTTTGGTGAAGGTGCTTTTAACTTAGCTTTTGTGCCATTGTTTAAAAAGTATTGCGATGATAAAAACATCAATGAAAAATCGCTAATATTCTTAGAGCAAACTTTTTCAATGTTTATGTTGGCAATTGTTGCTATTTTAATTATTTGTGAAATTTTTATGCCTCAAATCTTAGACATATTGGCACCAAGCTTACATACTAGAGGTGAAGATGTTTATAACTTAGCGGTTAATGTCTCAAGAATTCTAATGCCATATATTCTATTTGTTAGTTATATGACATTTATGGGTGCAGTCTTAAACTCATTAGGTAAATTTGCAGCTATGGCTTTTGCTCCAGCAATGGTTAATGTTGGTTATATTGCCGCATTTATCGCTTACAGTTTATCAAATTTTGAAGGTAATATTACTTATATTCCTGCAATTGGTATGGTCTTTGGTGGCTTCTTGCAGTTTTTAGTTATGTATATTTCTATAAAAAGAATGCCGTTTATAATTAAATTTGTAAAACCAGTTTTAAGCCCTGAGGTAAAACTATTATTTAGAAAGTTTGTACCAACGATTTTAGGCTCTGGAATTGTTATTTTAAATAGTTTAGTTAGTGTATTTTTAGCTTCTGGTTTGCAAAAAGGTTCGGTTTCATTCTTATTTTATTCTGATAGAATGGTGCAATTACCAACAGCTTTATTTGGAACAGCCATTGCAACAGTTTTATTACCAACATTAACTCAAAAACTTAAAGAAAATAATGATCTATCTTCAGCATTTATGAAGGTTTTTGGTATTACTTTGCTAATTTCAGCATTTTGTACAACGTTTATGTATCTCAATGCAGACTTAATTATTAATACCCTATTTGAAAGAGGTGCTTTTGATAGAGATGCAACTCTAAAAACAGGAGCATCACTGGCTTTAATGGCTCTTTCAATACCTGCGATTATGAACTTAAAAATCGTTAGTGTTATATTT
Source organism: Alphaproteobacteria bacterium (assembly GCA_003450915.1). Lineage (GTDB taxonomy): Bacteria > Pseudomonadota > Alphaproteobacteria > UBA1280 > UBA12223 > UBA12223. The sequence goes on along the minus strand of DMEM01000142.1, from coordinate 1,358 downwards.
TATGCACAAGGCAATACAAAATTACCAACATTTATAGCAGCAGCCAGTTTTTCTCTAAACCTTGTTCTATGTTTGATTTTAATGCAGTATTTTGATTATTTAGGGCTGGTAATGGCTGGCGTAATATCTATTTACTTTACAATAGTTGTACAGTTGATTATTGTTTTAAAAGAGAGAGTTTTAATGGCTTCTAAGGTCTTTAAAGCACTAGTATTTTACGCAATTACTCAGAGTGCGTTAATATTAAGCATAAAAATAGTAGGTGATCTATGGAATATTGGTTTAGATAGTGCTATAATATTCAAGTTATTATATTTAATAGCTGTAGGTTTAATAGGAGCTGCAATAACATTTATGTTTGTTGTTCTATTTAAATTATATAAAAAAGTTTAGGGAAGTTAAAAATGCAAATAAATAAAAATGTTAAAATTGCTGGTATTGTTGTTATTGTTGTTGTAGCGTGGATGTTAACAGGAGTTTTTAATGAAAAAGAAACCTTAAAAAAGAGATCAACATTAAAAACAGTAGAAGTACTAGCTAAGCAAGTTAGCCCAGAACAGTATACTCCAGAAATTAATGTGGTAGGTAGAACTGAAGTTGCCGATGAGGTAGACTTAGTAGCTGAAGTTTCAGGTAAGGTGCATAAAGTTAACTTTGCTCAAGGTGATTCTGTTAAGGCAGGTGATTTACTGTTAACTTTAGAAAATGATTATAGAAAAGATAACCTAGACTCTGCAACTGAAGAGCTAAAATCAGCTAAATTAAAACTTGATATTGCAAACAACTTAGCAAAACAAGCTTATAAAGCTAAAACAGACTTAGCAGATAGACAAGCTGAATATACAAGATCATTATCAAACTTAACAAATGCTAAAAGAGATTATGAAAATAGTTTTGTAAATGCTCCAATTTCAGGCTTTGTTGAAGAAAAAAATGTGTCTTTAGGTGATTATGTTAAAGAAGATACAGTTCTTTATAAAATTATTTCTCAAGATGAAATGTACTTAGTTGGTTACCTATCTCAAAACCAAATTGCAAAAGTTAAATTAGATCAAAAAGCTTATGGTATATTTAATGATGGTCATAAAGTAGATGGCGTTGTAAGCTTTATTGCTCAAAAAGCAGATGAAAATACAAAAACTTACAAAATGGAAGTTAGTATAAAAAGAAAAACAGATGCTTTTAAAGTAAGAGAAGGCCTAACAGTAAAAATCTTTATTCCAAGCTCTAAAGTTGATGTTTATAAAGTTCCTCATAGTGCTATGGTAATTACAGACGATGGTAAAGTTGGAGTTAGAGTTGTAAATGAACAAAATGTAGTAGAATTTAAAGAGTCTACTTTAATTCAAGATAGTAAT
>DMEM01000189.1 GCA_003450915.1 Alphaproteobacteria bacterium | reverse complement strand
ATATTTATAACCCTCCAGAGTTTTACCCAGTTTTATTTTTATTTTTTTATTTATATATATAGAAAGACCTAAGTTAAAAAATTACTAGGTCTTTCTTTTATTTACTCTTTTAGTATATTTTTAGCTTATTATGCTAAGTTAAGATCCATTTTATCTTTAACTTTTTTAGGAATTGGTTTTAGAGTACCTTTACCAACTAAAACTTTTTTACCTTCAGCATCAAAACAAGCTGTTTCAAATACCACAGAGTTTTTCTCAGTATCTAGTTCAATAACTTCTACAACTGCTTTATAAGGCTTGTCTAAGTATACAGGAGCCATGAAGTTAGCTGATTGGTTTAACCAAATAGCACCTAAACCAGGCATATCCATACCAAAAATACCTGAAAATTGAGCAACAGAAATCATACCGTGAGCGATTTGTTGTTTAAATACAGTACCTGCAGCATATTCTGCATCGTGGTGAGCAGGGTTCCAGTCACCTGAAATTTCTGCGAATTTTTTAACCATTTCGTATGAAACAGAATAGTCTTTTTCAAATTTATCACCCATTTTGAAGTCTTCAATTGACATGCATCTTCTAGCTTTTTCAATAGCCATAATTTTAAATCTCCTAATTTATCAAATAACACTTAAATAGGTGTTATTCTTATTTTTATTATAACAAGAAACATTATATCAATAAATTTATGTAAATAAAAATGATTTATGACGATTTTTTGCTATTAATTATATTCTAGTTGGATCATAGTGTCATTAATATCAAAGTTTTTGCTTAAAATAGATTGAATCTTAACTAAACATTGGTCATCATGTTCTGTTGAAACACAGCAGCGATCTAAAACAATATGAGCTGAATAAGAAATATCACCATTAGCGAATGATACCTCTTGTTCATGGATATCAGTAATATGAGAGATTTCTTTTGATAAAGTAGTATCTATTTTTTTAATTAATAGTTTAGATTTTCTAATATTTAATGATTTTTTGATACATTTTTTTAGAAGCCTAAGACCAGAAAATGCAACAAGGCTTGCAATAATAAAACTAACTAGCGAGTCAATTTTTTGAAAGCCTGTAAAAAAGATAACAACACTTGCAGAAAATGTTAAAACAGTAGATATGCAATCAAAAAAAGTATGAAGAAAAATAGCATGAATATTAAAACTATGTTTTCTTCCTTTGCTTAGAATATATGCTGATAGACACTGAACTAAAAATGCAATAAATGAGCTAATAGCCATGATAATAGGGTTGATGTTAACTCCACCTTCAATATCAAGTCTTTCAAAGCCTTTAAAGCATATAATTATAGCAATACTTAGGAAAATAGCACCGTTTATCATGCCTCCCATAATATCAATAACTTCAGCATTGTCTGATTTTTTTTTTGCTAAGTTAAAGCTTACAATAGAACTAATTAAGGCAATTAATAATGAGCTATTATGTACTAATAAATGAGATCCATCTGCAAATAAAGCTAAAGAATTAGCAAAGTATGCAGCGATAAATTGTCCGACCATTAATAATGCAGTAAGACAAAAAGCAATTGATATATATTTTAATGATTGTTTGTGAGTGATAATTTTTTTATTCATTTAATTGCTTTCTTTTAATTATTTAAATTCATTGATGTAATCATTAACTATTTGTGTTGTTAAAATTTCAGGAAGTAAAGTAGGCTCTTGTGTGTTATATGCTGAGTATATTGCATAAACAGGAACACCACTTCTACCTAATAGTTTTAACTCATCTGTAATGGCAGAATCTTTATTGGTCCAGTCTGCAATCATAAATACAACATTGCTATCTTCAAAAGCATCCTTTATAGCTTTTGTATCTAGAACAGTTTTCTTATTATATTGACATGTAAGACACCATTTAGCAGTAAAGTCAACGAATACAGTTTTACCTTCTTTATTTAACTTTATAACAGATTCTTTACTAAAGTGGTTAATGTTTTTTTCAGTTTTATTGGTAGCATAACCCCCCAGAGTGCTAATGCAAATTAACATGCTAATAAGTATATATTTTATTTTTGATTTTAAAGTTGCTGACCATAGAATAAAAGATATTATAAAAATATAAAATACAACTAACGTCGCTATACCGTTATCATTATTATCAAGGACCCATACTAGCCAAACAACAGTTGCAAAAATAGGGAAAGCTAGAAACTCTTTAAATTTTTCATTCCAATCACCTGATTTAGGAAGCAATTTATGAAATTTAGGAATGAAGGCTATTATAATAATAGGCAAGGCAATACCTAAAGCTAAAAAAGCAAAAATTATAAATGTAATTGATATTGAATCTGATGCTAAAGCAAAACCTAAAGAACTAGCCATAAAAGGAGCTGTACAAGGGGTTGCAACAAAAGTAGTAAGAACACCAGTGAAGAAATCTCCAGAATGTTTCATATTTGCATTACTTGCCTTGTTAGCAATTTTATCTCCAAAAGAAATAAAGCCTAGTAAATTTAGACCAACCAGTGCAAGTAGGGTAATCATAAAGTAAACAAAATACTTATTTTGTAGCTGAAATCCCCATGCAAGGTTATCTCCAATGCTTTTTAGAGCTAATAAAACGGCAACAATTAACATCATAGAAACAAAAACTCCCAAACTGTAAATTAAAGCTCCTTTTATTCTTTCTGCTTTTGATTTATGACCTAATAATGAGAAAACTTTAAGGCCAATAACAGGTAACACGCAAGGCATAAGGTTTAAAATAATACCACCAAGTAAAGCAAAAAGAGCAACTAAAATAATTTTATTAACTTTTTTAATAGTAGTATCAAGTTCAATATTTGCATAGTTTGCTTTAATTTGT